>JASHTQ010000501.1 GCA_030040475.1 Streptosporangiaceae bacterium | reverse complement strand
TTCGACGGGCTCGTCGCGGCCGAGCTTTCCGCCGGGGTTCGGGTGGTGGCGCGCAACGAGCACTGGGTCGCGTTCGTGCCGCAGGCGGCGCGCTGGCCGTACGAGGTCCGGATCTTCCCGCTCACCCGGGTGCCCGACCTGCCCGCGACCGGGCCCGCGGCGCGGGCTGCGTTCGGGCCGTTGTACCTGGACGTGCTGCGCCGGTTCGACGGGCTGTTCGGCCGGCCCGCGCCGTACATAGCCGCCTGGCACCAGGCCCCGGTGCGGGACGAGGCGGCGCGCCGCCAGTTCGCGGCGCACCTTCAGGTACTGTCTGTGCGGCGGGCGGCCGACAAGCTCAAGTACCTTGCGGGCACCGAATCGGGGATGGGCGTGTGGATCAACGACATCGTCCCCGAGGAGGCGGCGCAGCGGCTCAGGGAGGCCCGATGAGAGTGCTGGTCACCGGCGGAGCCGGCTACATCGGCAGCGTTGTCGCCGCGCAGCTTGTCGCGGCCGGGCACGACGTCACCGTGCTCGACGACCTGTCCACCGGGCACGCCGACGCGGTGCCGGCCGGCGCCGCGTTCGTCAAGGGCACGCTGCGCGAGGCCGCCGCGCCGGTACTGGCCGGCGGCATCGAGGGGGTACTGCACTTCGCGGCCAACTCGCTGGTCGGCGAGTCGGTGGCGAACCCGGCCAAGTACTGGTCGAACAACCTGGGCGGCACGCTCGCGCTGCTGGAGGCGATGCGGTCGACCGGGGTGCGGACGATCGTGTTCTCCTCCACCGCGGCCGTCTACGGCGACCCGGAGCGCACGCCGATCGCCGAGACCGATCCCACCCGTCCGACCAGCCCCTACGGCCAGACGAAGATCGCCGTGGATACCGCGCTCACCGAGTTCGCCAGGATGCACGAGTTCGGCGCGGTCAGCCTGCGCTACTTCAACGTGGCCGGCGCGTACCAGGCCGCCGACGGCACCTGGTTCGGCGAGCGGCACGCCACCGAGACCCATCTCATCCCGACCGTGCTCGCCGCGGTCGCCGGCGGCCCGCATCCCGCCGTGCAGATCTTCGGCGACGACTATCCCACCCTGGACGGGACCTGCGTCCGCGACTACATCCACGTCGGCGACCTGGCGGACGCGCACCTGCGGGCGCTCGCCGCCTGCACGCCCGGCCGGCACCAGGTGTACAACCTCGGCAACGGGGCCGGCTTCTCGGTCTGCGAGGTGATCGACATGTGCCGCCAGGTCACCGGGCGCGACATCGTGACCGAGGTGGCCCCGCGCAGGCCGGGCGACCCGGCCGTGCTCGTCGCCTCGGCGGAGCGGATTTCCGCCGAGCTGGGCTGGCACCCGGTCAGCGACCTGCGCGCGATGGTCGCCGATGCGTGGGAGTTCACCCGTTCCCGCGAGCCGCGGTGACGGCGGTCGCGGTGACCACGGCCGAGGGGGCGCGCTCGCTGTTCGTGTCGCGCTTCGGCCTCGCGCCCTCCGGCGTGTGGCTGGCGCCGGGCCGGGCCAACCTGATGGGCGAGCACACCGACTACAACGGCGGGTTCGTGCTCCCGTTCGCGCTCGGCCAGGTGACCGCCGTCGCCGCGGCGCCGCGCGCCGACCGGCGGCTCGTGCTGTGCTCACGGCAGCAGCCCGGGCTCGAGGTGGATGCGGCGCTTGACGACCTGGTGCCCGGCGCGGTGGCCGGCTGGGGCGCCTATCCGTGCGGCGTGGCCTGGGCGCTGCGGGCGGCCGGCCACGAGGTCCCTGGCGCCAGCATCGCCATCGACTCCGACGTGCCGGCGGGCGCCGGGCTGTCCTCCTCCGCCGCGCTGGAGTGCGCGACCGCGCTGGCGCTGACCGAGCTGGGCGGCTCTGGGCCCGTGCCGTGCCGGGAGCTGGCCGCGATCGCCCGGCGGGCGGAGAACGAGTTCGTCGGGGTGCCGTCCGGGATCATGGACCAGTCCGCGTCGCTGCTGTGCCGGGCCGGGCACGCGCTGCTGCTGGACTGCCTGTCGCTGGAAAGCTCCCAGGTGCCGTTCGATCCCGGTTCGGCGGGGGCCCGCCTGCTGCTGATCGACACCCGGGCCACGCACGAGCTGACCGGCGGGGAGTACGCGCGGCGGCGGGCCGAGTGCGAGGAGGCGGCCCGGCTGCTCGGCGTTCCCTCGCTGCGCGCGGTGACGGACCCGGCCACGGTCGAGCGGCTGGCCGATTCGGTGCTGCGCCGGCGTGCCCGGCACGTCGTCACCGACGACGCGCGGGTGCTGCAGGTCGTCGCCCTGCTGCGGGACGGGGCCGACTCGGGCCCGGCGGGCGCTGTGGGCCCGGCGGGCGCTGTGGGCCCGGCGGACGCTGTGGACCCGGCGGACGCTGTGGACCCGGCGGACGCTGTGGGCCCGGCCGACGCGGCGGGCGCGTACCGCGAGATCGGGCGGCTGCTCACGCAGGCGCACGAGTCGCTGCGCGACGACTTCGAGGTCTCCTGGCCGGAGGCGGACGCGGCGGTGGCGGCGGCGGTGGCGGCCGGGGCGTTCGGTGCGCGGATGATCGGGGGCGGGTTCGGCGGTTCGGTCCTGGCGCTGGCGGCCGCGGGCAGCCGGGTCCGGGCTGCGGTCAGCGAGGAGTTCGCCGGGCGCGGGTGGACGCCGCCGGAGTTCCTCGACGCCACCGCCTCCGACGGCGCGCGCCGCGTGGCCTAGGCCGAAGTTCCCCCCGAGGCCTAGGCCGTCCGGTAACGGACAGGCAAATGCACCGGGCCGCGGATCGTGGTGGCGTTGCGGCGCTTGACGTGCCCGGCGCGGGCCAGCGCGGGCATCCGCTCGGCCAGCAGCTGGAACGCGATCGTGGCCTCCAGGCGCGCCAGCGGCTGGCCCAGGCAGTAGTGGATGCCGCTGGAGAAGGCGAGGTGGCTGGCCGCGTTCTCGCGGTTGATGTCGAACACGTCCGGCCGTTGGTACACCTCGGGATCCCGGTTCGCCGCCCCGATCAGCGTGACCACAAGTTGCCCCTTGCGCACCAGCTTGCCCTCGAGCTCGACGGGTTCCAGGGCCACCCGGCCGGTGCGCTGGACGGGAGGGTCGAACCTGAGTACCTCCTCGACCGCCCTGGGCGCCATCGCCGCCGGGTCGGCGCACAGGGCCTGCCACTGCGCGGGGTTGCCGAGCAGCGCGAGCACGCCGTTGCCGATCAGGTTGACCGTGGTCTCGAACCCCGCGACAAGCAGCAGGCTGCACAGCGGCAGGAACTCCCCGGGCCGCACCTGGTGGCCATCGGCGGCGGCGAGCTGGCTCACGATGTCGTCCCGCGGCTCGCGCCTGCGCAGCTCGAAGAGGTCCTCGAACAGCTTGCGCAGCACCGCCCGGCCTGCGATCAGCTGCCGCGCGTGCCGCAGCGACCTGATCCCGTCGAGCGCGCTGCCGATGAGCATGCCGTACCTGGCGAAGTCCGCCGAACGCGAGTCAGGGATCCCCAGCAGGTCAGTGATGACGGCGATCGGCAGCGCCGCGGCGAACGCGGACACCAGGTCGAACTCGCCCGCGGCGGCGGCCGCGTCGAGCAGTTCGCCGACGGTGCGCTCGATCCTGCCCGCGTAGCCGGCCACCGCCCGCGGGCCGAACGCGGGTGCCGCGAGCCGCCGCAGCCTGGTGTGGTCCGGCGGGTTCATGCTCAGGAAGGA
>JASHTQ010000500.1 GCA_030040475.1 Streptosporangiaceae bacterium | reverse complement strand
CCGGGACCCGCTGCCGGCGGCGGTCAGGCATGTCCTCACCGGGATCGGCTTCACCGCGGGCCCCGGTACCGCGCCCGGCGGCGCGGCGCGGGAGCGCTGGGAGTCGCTGGCGGCGCTCGCCCAGCTCGCCGACGACATGCACGCCGCGCGCCCGGACGCCACGCTGGCCGACTTCGCCGCGGAGCTGGCGACCCGGGCGGAGCTCGGGCACGCGCCGGCCGTCGACGGCGTGACGCTCGCCTCGATGCACGCGGCCAAGGGCCTTGAGTGGGACGCGGTGCTGCTGCCCGGCCTGGTCGAGGGGCTGATGCCGATCGTGCACGCGAGGACTCCCGAGGCGATCGAGGAGGAAAGGCGGCTGCTGTACGTCGCGGTGACCAGGGCGCGTGAGCACCTGTACCTGTCCTGGGCCCCGGTCCGGGCGCTGGCCGGACGCGCCCAGGCGCAGCCCAGGCCGCGATCGCGCTTCCTCGACGAGGTGCGCCTGCCAGGAGAGCGGCCGCCGGGAGAGCGCCCGCCGGGAGAGCGGTCGCCGGGACAGAGGGCACATGGCTTCCAAGAAGCTTGACGAGCTGCTCGACCTGCTCGACCTGGAGCAGATCGAGGTCGACATCTTCCGCGGCCGCAGCCCGGACGAGCGCAGGCAGCGGGTGTTCGGCGGCCAGGTGGCCGGGCAGGCGCTGGTCGCCGCCGGGCGCACGGTGCCCGCCGACCGGCCGGTGCACTCGCTGCACGCGTACTTCATCAGGCCGGGCGACCCCGCCGTCCCGCTGGTGTACACGGTCGAGCGGCTGCGGGACGGGCGGTCGTTCACCACCCGCCGCGTCTCCGCGATCCAGCACGGCCGGGCGATCTTCGCCATGTCCGCGTCGTTCCAGCACCCCGAGCCGGGACCCGAGCACGCCGACCCGATGCCCGACGTGCCGCCGCCTGAGGCGGTCGAGCGGAACAGCGACCGGCTGGCCCGGCTGTTCGGCGAGGTTCCGGCGCCGCTTGACCGGAGCCCGTTCGACCTGCGTTCGGTCGGCCCGCTGTCGGTGGAGGCCGAGCTTGACCCCGCGCTGCGCACCACGAGGAACCTGGTCTGGCTGCGGGTGGACGGAAACCTGCCCGACGACCCGCTGCTGCACGTGTGCCTGATGACCTACGCCTCCGACATGACCCTGCTGGACACGGTGCTGCTCGGGCACGGCCTGTCCTGGCTGGACGGCCGTACCACCGGGGCGAGCCTGGATCACGCGATGTGGTTCCACCGTGAGTTCCGCGCCGACCGCTGGCTGCTGTACGCGCAGGACTCCCCGGTCGCCAGCGGCGCCAGGGGCCTGGCCCGCGGCGAGGTCTTCACCGCCTCCGGCCAGCTAGTGGTGTCCGTGGTGCAAGAGGGCCTGATCCGCACCGGCCCGCCGCACCCCGAGACGTAGCCCAGCCGGCGTCCGCGCCGGCCCCGGCCCCACCTGGAGCGCGGCCCGGCCCCACCTCGGGCGCGGCCCCGGCCCCACCTGGTGCGCGGCCCGGCGAAAATTCCAGGTGGAAAATGTGTTGCCCCGTTCCGGCGGCGTTACGTAGGCTTGTCGGCATGTCCGTGGGCTAGTTGCCGACATCCCTGGAGGGAGGTGCCCATCGTGACGAACATCAATCCTGGCGTCCTGCCGGTGCAGTGGCCATCGCGTCCGGGCGCCTTCGGCCTGCGTTCGGTCAGCTACCTGGGGACAGCTGTGTCCGGTGTCGCAGGCGGCACTGGGCTGAGCGCCGATGTCGCGCGCGCCGTTCCGCGTGTCCGGACCGAGGTTGCGTTCGCCGCCTCGTCGGCGGCGGCGATCGCTCCCATGGCGCAGCTTGGCCAGACGAAGCTCCACAACTACATGACCAGCGTCAACGCCATCGGCGAGGGCGCAGCGGGTCCACCTCGAGGTAGGAAACCGGCCTAGAAAAGCCGGCCAAGATCCCCTTGAGGCCGCGGACCCGCACACAGGGTCCGCGGCCTAGTTATTCGCAAGGCCTAGGTCCCAAGTCCGGGCGAGAGATCGCGTGAGGTTAACGAGGACCGGCAAGCGAGAGGGGAAACTCCGATGCAGTGGCGCGATGCCACCGTCGGCGAGCTGGACGCGACGGGGTTCGAGGTGTCCAGTCCTGCGGCGCGGCAGGAGCCAGAGTTCAGCCAGGTATTCGACCAGGTCGGCGGGGCCACGGTCGGTGTCCTGGGTCAGTTCGCGGCGACCGAGCTCCCGGTGGGCCTGGACCTGCCGTGTGTGCAGGACCCGGAGCTGTTCTTCGCCGAGTCTCCTGAGGATGTCGAGACCGCGAAGGCCATGTGCCGGGGCTGCCGGGCCAGGATCGCCTGCCTGACCGGCGCGCTCGAGCGCAGGGAGCCCTGGGGCGTCTGGGGCGGCGAGCTGCTGATGCGCGGCGCGATCGTGCCGCGCAAGCGCCCCCGCGGGCGCCCCCGCAAGACCGAGGTGGCCGCCTAGCTATCACCGGCCGAGTAAGGGCCGCGCGGCGAATCAGCGCCGCGCGGCCCGGCCGAGCACACAATGCACACGACGGAGGGGTCAGTCATGCTTGTGAAGAACGAGGAACTGGCGAACGAGCGGATCCGCAGCGCGATACAACTGGCGGAGCAGCTCCGGCCGGCCCGACGGCTGCGGATGCTCCGCCGGGCAGCACGAATCGAGCGCAAGGCCGAACGCCGCCTGATACAGGCCTGGCATCGCGCCGAGGAACTCCGCGGCGCCTTTGACCTGGCCGACTACTGAGCACCACCAGCACGCGCGTCCCCCGGAGCCCCGGCCTCCGGGGGACCGGCCTCCGGGGGACCGGCCGGCGGGGACCGGCCGGCAAATCTGGCTACCGGCGGACCTTGAGCGAACCGATCGCCCCTCCGGGCGGCGGGCCCTGACGAACCCGAGCAATCTCACCGCAGGCCGGCGCCGCGGCCCCGCCTCGGCGGCCAGCACCGCCCACAGGACAGCGCCGCTGCCCGCCGCCAGAAGCGATGCGTCGGTGAAGGTAGGCATGTAGTCACGCCAGGCGAACAGGGCGGCCGCGCCCGAGGAACAGTACAGCGCCGCCGCCGCCCCGGCGAACCGCCGCCGCAGCCACCGCCTGGCGCCGAAGAACAGCCCCAGGCACGCCAGCAGGCCGTAGCAGAGCCGGGCCAGGCGGATGATGCCCAGCTCGTAGAAGGGCACGGCGAGGAACGGGTAACCGGGGTTCTTCTGGCTGATCCAGTTCCCGTCCGGCTGCTGGTTCCACTGGGGAATGCCGGCGATCGGCAGCGGCGCGGACAGCGGGCTGCCCTGATCGAGGTGCTCCATCTGCGCCAGCACGGCCTGGTACTGCGCGCCGGAGAGCGTCAGGCGGCCGTCGGAGAGGGCGATGATCGACGCCTGGTAGGCGTAGTCGTCCGGCTCAAGCAGCCGCGGTGCCGTGCCCAGCGCGAAGACGCACAGCACCGCGAGGGCGACGAGGCAAACACCAGCTCCACCCAGTCCGGACGCGTTCCTGCCGCGATACCGCGAGGATCGTCCGCGCGCCCGCCACGCACCACACCGCCAACCGACACCCCCGGCACAACGATCAACCTACGCCACGCGGCCCCGCCGCCTGGCCGCCCGGTCACGTCCCACGACGCTCCCGGCCCGCCACACCCTCGGGCCCAGACAAATTCGGCGCGAAATCCGGGCCTGACGGCCGAGAAGGTGCCGCAAAACGGCGCCTGAATTTCCGCGGAGCCCGATCTCCCACGATCCTTCTCGGCAAATGTGGCGCCGAGATATCTGTGGTGTTAAAGGCGTCCTTTGCGCTAGGGAAGCGCGACACGGGCGGCGCATTTCCGCGGTCGATCGAAGCTACGTCGTTGATCCGGGGCACCATGTGAGCGTTCCAAAGTTACGCGCGTTTGTGGCGCTGTGATCCGGTGCCCTTCCACGGCGCTCCGGCCGCGCCCGCCGTCCCTGCAGCCCCTCAGCCCCTGCGGTCACTCGGTCACCAGGCCCCGCCGCAACGATGTAAGGGTGTAGCGGTTATAACCGCCACGATGTAAGGATGTGGCGGTTGGCACCGGGCCGGCGGGCAGGACCGCGGAGGCGGGCGGAGCCCCGGATAGGGCGCAAACAGGGACGAACCGGTCATCTCGCCCTGACTGGCGACCCGCGACCGCGACCCGCCGGAAACTCGGCTCATTTCGAAGTGCCCACGCAGTGCACCCAATCCGTCACGAAGCCCTCATCCACCGCGATCCTCGTGGCCTCTGCATCGCATGTGACGTGCGGGAAAGCCGGACCCGCCGCCAACCACCACCGCCCGCCGGGCCCGCCCACCACCGGCCCGCCGGGCCCGCCAACCGCCCGCCAACCGCCCGCCAACCGCCCGCCAACCGCTAACCGGACCCTTTCACACCCGCCCGTACACAGGAATGGCGGCGCCGGAGATGAGCGCGGCGTCGTCGGAGACGAGGAACGACAGCACCGCGGCCAGCTGCTCCGGCTTCGGCCACCGGTCGTGGTCGGCTTCGGGCAAGGCGGCGCGGTTGGCCGGCGTGTCGATGATGCTCGGCAGGATGCAGTTGACCCGAACCTCGTCTTGCCGCCCCTCCGCGGCCGCCGCCTCGACCAGCCGGACCACGCCGAGCTTCGTCACGCTGTAGGAGAAGCTGCCCTCGCCGCTGAGGACGGCCACCCGGCTCGCGGTGTGCACCAGGGCACCGCCGCCCTGCGCGGCGAGCAGCGGCATCGCGTACTTGGTCACGATCGCGGCGCTGACCAGGTTCAGCTCGAACTGCTGCCGCAGCACGGCGATGTCAAGGTCGGGCACGGACTGCGGCGGGGCGTACCCGCCGACGACGTTGACCACCGCGAGCGGCGCCGGCACCGCGGCAAGCGCCGCCGAGACGCTGCCCTCGTCCAGCACGTCGACGGTCACGTGCCGCAACGACGAAGAGTCGGCAGCGGAGTCGTCGCCCGGCGGCCTGGCGTCCGCCGCCACCACCGAAGCCCCGTCAACGCGCAGCCGCGCGACGACCGCCCGGCCCAGGGCGCCCCTGCCGCCCAGCACCACGACCGTACGCCCGGACAAATCCCGTCCTGTCATATCCCGTCCTTCCCGTTGGCAGCTGACGCGCCGGACCGGCTCCCCGGCCCATACTGATCTTTTACGAGATCTGGGGAGTCTGGCATGCGGATTGCGGTACTCGGCGCGGGGTCGTGGGGAACCACCGTAGCCTGCCTGCTGGCGGGCCGGCACGACTGCACCCTGTGGGCCCGCGACCCCGAGCTGGCCAGGGAAGTCGACGAGGAAAACGCCAACACGCGGTACCTGCCGGGCTTCAGGCTGCCAACGACGCTGCACGGCACGGCCGACCTGGAAAAGGCCGCCGGCGCCGCCGACCTGCTCGTGGTCGGCGTGCCCACCAGGGGCTTCCGCGCCAGCCTGGAAGACGCCAAACCTTACCTGCGGCCGTGGATCCCGGTGGTCAGCCTGGCCAAGGGCCTGGAGCAGGGGTCGCTGCTGCGGATGACCCAGCTCATCGCCGAGGTGCTGCCCGGCCACCCGGCCGCCACCCTCACCGGGCCGAACCTGGCCAAGGAGATCATGTCCGGCCAGGCCGCGGCCAGCGTCGTCGCCACCGAGGACCTCGCGGTGGCCCGCGCCCTGCAGGGCGTGCTGCAGCGCGGGATCTTCCGGGTCTACACCAACCACGACGTGATCGGCTGCGAGCTCGGCGGCGCGCTGAAGAACGTGGTCGCGATCGCCACCGGCGTCGCCCAGGGCCTCGGCGTGGGGGACAACACCAGGGCGGCCGTCGTCACCCGCGGCCTGGCCGAGCTGACCCGGCTCGGCGTGGCGATGGGCGGCGAGCCCGCGACCTTCGCCGGCCTGGCCGGCCTGGGCGACCTCATCGCGACCTGCATGAGCCCGCTGAGCCGCAACCGCACCCTCGGCGAGCAGCTCGGCGCCGGCCGGACGCTAACGGAGATCCAGGCAGGCACCCGCACCGTGGCCGAGGGCGTCGGCACCGCCTTCACCGCGCACGAGCTGGCCGAACGCACCGGCATCCAGATGCCGGTGTGCCACGAGGTGTACCGGGTGCTGACCGGCGAGATCCCCGCGTCCGAGGCCTACCGCGGCCTGCGCAAGCTGCTGCCCCCCGGCCACGAGCGCGAGCCCGGCTGATCCCCGCACCGGCCCGGGATCCGCCCGGGCCACAAGCTCCCGCCGCACCGGCTCAGGTCCTTAATTTTTCTACCGAACGATCCGTGGTATCACCTCAAGGCCGCTACCACCCCCGAGGCGTCATCGCATTAAATGGACATAACACTGTTAGCTCAGACTCCTGGAGGCCTGCATGTCCGCACGCGACGCCGTGATTGTCGATGCGGTGCGTACCCCGGTCGGCAAGCGGAACGGCTCCCTGGCCGCGGTCCACGCCGCCGACCTGTCGGCCCACGTGCTGAACGCGCTGGTGGCGCGGAACGGGCTGGACCCCGCGGTGGTGGACGACGTCATCTGGGGCTGCGTCATGCAGGTCGGCCAGCAGGGCCTCAACGTGGGCCGGATGGCCGTGCTCGCGGCCGGCTGGCCGGAGTCGGTCCCGGCGACCACGATCGACAGGCAGTGCGGGTCCTCCCAGCAGTCGATCCACTTCGCCGCCGCCGGGCTGATCTCCGGCCAGTACGACGTGGCCGTGGCCGGCGGCGTGGAGGTGATGAGCGCGGTGCCGATCGGCGCCACCGCCAAGGACCCCGAACTCGGCCGCCCAGGCGGCCCGAAGGTGTGGGAACGTTACGGCGTCACCTTCAACCAGGGCATCGGCGCGGAGATGATCGCGGAGAAGTGGGGCCTGACCCGCGGCCAGCTGGACGAGTTCTCCAGCGCCTCGCACGCCAAGCTGGCCGCGGCGATCGACGCGGGCGCCCTGACGTCCCAGATCGCCCCGGTCGAGCTGCCCGACGGCCAGGTCGTCGACACCGACGAGGGCCTGCGCCGGGGGACCACCCCGGAGAAGCTGGCCGGGCTCAAGCCCGCCTTCAAGGAGAACGGCTTCATCCACGCCGGCAACTCCTCGCAGATCAGCGACGGTGCCGCGGCGGTGCTGATGACGACGTCGGATCGCGCCCGCGAGCTGGGCCTGACGCCGGTCGCCCGGGTGCACACGGCGGTGCTGGCCGCCGACGACCCGGTCATCATGCTGACCGCGCCGATCCCGGCCACGCACAAGGCGCTGAAGAAGTCCGGCCTGTCGATCGACGACATCGGCGCGTTCGAGGTCAACGAGGCGTTCGCCCCGGTGCCGCTGGCCTGGCTTGCCGAGACCGGCGCGGACCCGGCCAGGCTCAACCCGAACGGCGGCGCCATCGCGATCGGCCACCCGCTCGGCGCCTCCGGCGCCCGGCTGATGACCGCCCTGGTGCATCACATGGCCGATCACGACATCCGCTACGGCCTGCAGACCATGTGCGAGGGCGGCGGCATGGCCAACGCGACGATCATCGAGCGCATCGGCTGACCGTTCCCGCCCGGCCGGGACCCGTCAGCGCGGCGCCATCCTGATCGCGCCGTCGAGCCTGATCGTCTCGCCGTTCAGCATGGGGTTCTCCACGATGTGCGCGGCCAGCGCGGCGTACTCGCCCGGCTGGCCGAGCCTGGCCGGGTGCGGCACCTGGTCGCCGAGCGACTTGACCTGCTCCGGCGACAGGTTCCCGAGCAGCGGCGTCTCGAACAGGCCCGGCGCGATCGTCATCACCCGGATCTTCAGCCGGGCGAGGTCGCGGGCGACCGGCAGCGTCATGCCGACGATGCCGCCCTTGGAGGCGGAGTAGGCGGCCTGGCCGATCTGCCCGTCGAACGCGGCCACCGAGGCCGTGTTCACGATCACCCCGCGCTCGCCGTCCACCTCGTCGGCCTGGCTCATCCGGAACGCGGCCAGCCGGATGACGTTGAACGTCCCGATCAGGTTGACCTGGACCACGCGCGCGAACGCGTCGAGCGGGAACGGCCCGTCGCGGCCCGCGGTCCGCGCCGCGTCGCCGATCCCTGCGCAGTTGACCACGATCCGCGGTACCTCCCCGGCCAGCGCGGTAGCGGCGTCGAGCGCCGCCTGCACGTCGGCCTCGCTGGTCACGTCGCCGGCCGCGAACGCGGCCCGCCCGCCCAGCCGTTCGGCCTCCGCGGCTCCGTTCGAGCGCGGCAGGTCGAGCAGCACCACCGCCGCGCCCGCGGCGTGCAGCCGGCCGGCCGTCGCCAGCCCGAGCCCGGACGCGCCGCCGGTGATAAGCGCGGTGGTCCCCGAGATCCTCATCGCAGCCTCCGTCACGCCGCCTTCGCCCGAATGGATTAAATAGCGTACTGGGCCAGACGAAACGCAATCCGGAGGTAGTCCCATGAGCACGCAGGAAGCAGCCAACGCGGCGGTGCCCCCGGACGCCCCGCCTCCCTCGCCGGCTCGCCGCGGGCCGCTGGCCGGCCTGCGCGTGCTCGAGCTCGCGGGCATCGGGCCGGGGCCGTTCTGCGCGATGATGCTGGCCGACTCCGGCGCCGCCGTGCTGCGCGTCGACCGGCCGGGCCCCGCGCCGGCCCGGCCGGAGCTGGCGCTGCTGATCCGCGGCCGCAAGTCCGTCGTCCTGGACCTGAAGCACCCCCGCGCGGTCGACGCCCTGCTCCGCCTCGTCGACGTCGCGGACGTCCTGCTCGAGGGCTTCCGGCCCGGGGTGACCGAACGCATCGGCGTCGGCCCCGAGGCCTGCCTGAGCCGCAACCCGCGGCTGGTCTACGCCCGGATGACCGGCTGGGGGCAGCAGGGCCCGCTGGCGCAGACCGTCGGCCACGACATCGGCTACATCGCCCGGGCCGGCGCCCTGCACGCCTTCGGCCGGGCCGGCGGCCGGCCCGAGTTCCCCGCGAACCTGCTCGGCGACTTCGGCGGCGGCGGGATGCTGATGGCCTACGGGATCTGCGCGGCGCTGGTCGAGCGGGCCGCCTCCGGCCGGGGCCAGGTGGTGGACGCGGCGATCGTCGACGGGGTGGCGTCGCTGCTTGCCATGCCGTGGATGTTCATGGCCCAGGGCGCCTGGCGCGACGAGCGCGGCGTGAACATGCTCGACGGGGGAGTGCCCTGGTACGACGTCTACCGGGCGGCCGACGGGCAGTGGCTGGCCGTCGGCGCCCTGGAGCCCCGCTTCTACGCCGCGCTGCTGGAAGGCCTCGGCCTGGCCGACCTCCCCGATCGGGCCGACCCCCGCAACTGGCCCGAGCTGCGCGCCCGGTTCACCGCCAGGTTCGCCGAACGCACCAGGGACGACTGGGCGGCCACGTTCGCCGGCACCGAGGCGTGCGTCGAGCCGGTCCTGTCCCTCACCGAGGCCGCCGCCGACCCGCACCTGGCGGGCCGCCAGACCTACCTCACCGCCGGCGGCGTGACCCAGCCCGCCCCGTCCCCCCGCTTCTCCCGCACCCCGGGCGGGCTGTCCGACCCGCCGCCCGCCCCCGGCCAGCACACCGTCGAGGCGCTGACCGAGTGGGGCCTGCCCGACGCCAGGGAACTTCTCGCCTGCGGCGCCGCCATCCAGGCGTGATCCGCTAGACGGCCGCCGCCGCGAGCTCGTCGAAAATCCGGTCCAGGGCGCCGATCGCGACGGACAGATGCCCCTCGCCCTGCTCCAGGTGCGCCGTGACGCCGGGAATCCGGGCGGCGAGCCACTCGCCGTGCGCGAACGGCACCATGAGGTCGGCGCTGCCCTGCCAGAGCATGGCCGGGACCGAGATCTCCGCCAGCTCGAAGCCCCACGGCCGGGTGAACGCCAGGTCGTCCTCGAGCCACCCCTCGATACCGTTGCGCACCGCCTCGTGGAAGCCGGCCGCCATGTCCTCGGCGTACTCGCCGGTCAGCACCGCCCGGTCGACGTCGGGAAGCAGGGTCCGCATCGACGCGATGATGGAGTCCGAACTAACGTCGCTGAGTTGCTCGCGCCACTCGCGCAGGTGCGGGCGCAACTCGTCCTCGCCGCGCAGCGCGGCCGAGAACTCGACGACGTTGTCCTCGCCCATGCCGGCCGTGAAGTCCAGGCCGTCACCGCCGTACGGGCCTACCCCGGCGATGACGAGCACGGCCGCGGCGGCCCCGAGCCGGGCACCGCAGGCCAGCGCGTGCGGGCCGCCGCCGGACGAGCCCGCGACCAGGCAGCGTTCGGCGCCGATCGCGGCGAGCACCGCCTCGGTGTCGGCCACCACGTCGACGACGCGGCGGCCCGGCTGCGGGGTGGAATCCCCGTATCCGGGCCGGGAGGTCTTGACCAGCCGCAGCCCGCGCTCGTGGGCGGCCCGTTCCATCTTCCGCATCGGGGCCGCCGACCCCGGCGTGCCGTGGTGGAACACCAGCGGGAGCCCGTCCGCTGGCCCGCTCACCCTCAGGTCAAGCCGCCGGCCGTCCGGCAGCACAACATGGTCGACAGTGTCCATGCCCCCATCCTCGCCGCCAGGGCCGCGGTGCGCACCGGCGGCCCCCGGATCCGGTTATGGCGCGAATCGCGCGATTGCGGACCATTCTCTGATAGATAGATGATCTTGATAGAGCCGCGAGAGGGGAGCCCGTGCCATGCCACCGACCCAGGTCCACTTCAATGGCAGCGTCAACCTGGCCGACGCCGAGTCGGTGATGCGCGAGATCACCTCGCGGGTCCCGTCGGGGCTGCGCCGCCTGCCGGACGGGGAAACCGGGGACCGCGATAACTGGATCCTGTTCCAGCTGCAGAAGTTCCTGCAGTCGCCGTCGCTGACCACGGCGCAACTCGGCGACGGAGGACAGGGAGACTACGAGCGCCCGCCGCAGCTGCAGCTGGCCGACGGGGTTGATCCCGCCGAGATGACCTGGCCCGATCTCGGCTACGCCGACGCCTACCGTGCCTCCTACCAGACCTTCACCGCGCTCCGCGAGCAGGGCGTCATCCCGGCGGGCGTCCGCTTCCAGGTGGAGTACCCGACGCCGATGGCGTCGATCGGCGCGTACATCGTCCCGGCCCAGCAGGCCGCCCTGCTGCCGTCCTACCAGACGGCCATGTTCGCCGACCTGGACCGGGTGCTCGCGGCGATCCCGGCGGACCAGCTTGCGGTGCAGTGGGACGTGGCGGTGGAGTTCGGCGTCCTTGAGGAGGCGTTCGGGCCCGGCGGCGGGCAGGCCTTCGGCATGATCGTCGCGGCCCTGGCGCGGTGCGTCGACCACGTGCCCGCCGAGGTCCCGGTCGGCCTGCACCTGTGCTATGGCGACTACGGGCACACGCACTTCAAGCAGCCAGAGTCGCTGGCCCTCCAGGTCCGCGTGCTGAACGCGGTTGCCGACGCGGCCGGCCGCCAGGTGAGCTTCGTCTCCTTCACCGTCCCGCAGTACCAGCGCGACGAGGCCTACTTCGCGCCGCTCGCCGCACTGGCCGATCACGGCATCGAGCTCAACTTCGCGCTGGTGCCCTATCACCCGGCCGAGCAGGCCGCCGGCACCACCGGCGACCAGGTGCGGCTCATCGACGCGGCGCTGGCGTCAAGCCCGGGCGGCGGCCGCGACTGGGGCGTCTGCACCGAGTGCGGCATGGGCCGGGTGGACCGTGCCGACGTCCCCGCGCTGCTCGACCTGCACCGCACGATCATCGCCGCGGGCTAACCGCTCCGCTAGATCCGGCGGCAGGCTCCGGGCCACCCCGGCCGGCCAGCGCCGCCCGCGCCGCCCGCGCCGCGCTCACGCGTCCAGCGCCGGCTCGGCGTACGCCTCGGCGACCGTGGCCCGGTTGAACACCCGCCAGGTGACGGCCGACACGATGATCGCGACCACGAACCCGACCCAGTACGGCGCGGTGATGCCGAAGCCGGACGCGACCACCCCGCCGAGCACGGCGCCGACGCAGTTGCCTCCGGCCGCGATGAACAGGCCGGTGCTCGCGACCCGGCCCAGCATCTCCGGCGGCGTGAGCCGCTGCCGCAGCGAGTTGCCCACGATCGTCCACAGCGCGGCGTGCACGCCGAACGCGAACAGCATGAAGCCGACGAAGTACGCGCTGCGCGAGACGGCCAGCGTCAGGTGCAGCCCGGCCTCGACCAGCAGCCCGATCCGGATTGTCCAGGTCGCGGTGACCTTCCCGATCAGCCAGTCGCCGCAGGCGGCCCCGAGCAGCGCGCCGGCCGCCTCGCAGGCGAACAGCGTCCCGTAGCCGACCGAGCCGAGGTGCAGCCGCTCCTTGACAAGCAGCACGAGCACCGCGGTCGCCGCGGTGAGCGTGAGGTTCAGCAGCCCGATGAGGAACGTCATCGTGCGCAGCACGCGCTGGTGGATCAGCCAGCGGAAGCCCTCGGCCAGCTCGGCCCTGATCCGCCCCGACCGCGAGCCCGCGCCGGCCGCGGGCCGCGCCGCCGCCCGGTACACCCCCGCCACCAGCCCGACAAGGACCGCGCTCGCCGCGTACGTGCCGGCGTTGACGAAGAACGGCACGCACGCCGCCACCGTGAACAAGAACCCCGCGAGCGGTCCGGCGATCATCTGCTGCATCAGCGTGGTCCCGCCGACCAGCCACCCGTTCGCCCGCTCCAGCCGCGACCGCGGCACCACCGCGGAGATCATCGCCTGGCTGGCCGACCTGAACACCACCTCGCCGGTGTTGATGACGAACAGCACCGCGTCGAGCAAGACGATGCTCGACCACCCGGCCAGCAGCGCGCCGGCGAGCACCCCCATCGCCGCGACCCGGACCCAGTCGATCAGGACCATCAGCCGCCGCCGGTCCACCCGGTCCACGAGCACCCCGCCCGGCAGCGCGAACAGCAGCCACGGCAGCCACGCCACCCCGGACGTGGCCGACACGATCAGCGGGTTCCTGGTGTGCGCCGCCACGAACAACGGCGCCGCGATCGTGGCCAGCCCGCTCCCCAGCGCCGACGTCGTGCTGGCCGTCCACAGCTTCGCGAACCGCTGCCCCAGAGGTTCGCCCGCCACCGAACCGACGCTACCGTCTCACCCGGTCGCCGGCCGCTACGAACATTTACGCCGAACGAGAAGTGGTGCCCCTCCCGGGCTACCCTCACCGTCCGGCCCGCCGCCGCCCACGCCGGTATTGACGCTAAGTACTGCTAGGCATAGGATTTCTTGGTGTGGACCGTGAGCGGCTCAAGGGCAACCTGGACCCGCCGCCGTGAGCCGTCCCCGCCGTGTTGTCGCAGCGCTGGGATGGTCGCCATGAACCAGGCAAGCCACGGAAGGGACCCGATCGAGGAGTACCTCGACCAGCTGCGGGCGGGATTGCGCTCCGGCCCGCGTGAGGTCGAGCTCATCGTGGCCGAGGCCGAAGATCACCTGCGCGAGACCGCCGCCGCCGGGCTGGCGATCGGGATGACCGACCGGGAGGCGCAGGAAGCGGCCATCTCCGTCTTCGGGCCGGTGCGGGCCGTGGTCAGCGCGCACCACGCGCGCCGCGGCTGGCTCGCCGCCGCGGCGGAGGCCGGCCTGGCGGCCTGGAAGCTGGCCGCCATCTTGCTGCTGACCTCCGGCGTCGCCGGCCTGGCGATCGACGCCATCAACACGATCTGGCCGACGGTCGTGATGGTGCCGAACAGCGAGGTGTGCTGGCCCTGCCTGCCGGGTCCGGCGTTCGTGCCCGTCTTCCTTGGCGTGAGTTACTCGCTGTGGCTGGCGTGGGCCGTCGCGGCCGTCGGCGGCGCGATCATGCTGGCGGGCTGCGGCCTGGCCGTCCGCCTGCGGCGGCGCCGCGGACGCGGGACGCTGCTCGGGGGCTTGTTCCCGATGGTGGCGGCGGGCTTCTTCAGCGCCATCGCCCTGGCGCTGACCACGCTGGGCGCGGGCGCCCCCGGGCAGCTCGCTACCGGCCTCGCCGCCGCCTACCTGGCCGTGGCCGCGGGCTACGCCATCGGCATGGCCCGGACGCTCCGCCGCCAGCGTCGAGACCAGGTCGGAACGTCCGCGTCCTGGGTAAACGGCTAGCGCGGCGTGGCGGGCGCGTGCCGCTTGTCACGGCAACGAGCGGCACGAGAGGTCACTGTTGGCCGCCGGCGTCGTCCACTGAGTGAGGGAGACCGTCCCCCCGGCGGTGAGCGGAGCCAGGCGGCAGTTCTTCTTGGCCTGGGCGAGGGTCTTGGCGCCAGGCAGCCAGTCGGGCAGCCGGTACAGCGGGCTGGCGGGGCCGACGGTCCCGATGAGCGGATCCCACTGCCTGGGCGTCGAATAGATCCCGGCGCTGCCGCCGATGTGGCGGAAGAAGGAGACCATGCCTTCGAGATCGGCACGGTTGTCCGGGGCGCTGCGCTGCCAGCTGTTGGCCGTCTCGACGTCGAGCCACCACCGGTAGCTGCCGGGATCCTGCACGCCGCGGGTTCGCGCGTCCAGGTCGGCGAGGTTCCATCCGTACTGCCACGCGCACGCCTGATTGTTTCCGCCGTGGCAGCTGCCGTAGGGGTCGGCGACGCGCTTGCCGGTAACGGGGTCGTCGTCGTCGGTCGGCCAGTCGGCGACTCCGCGGCCCGGATTGGCGGTATTGACGTAGAGCGAGGCCTTCGGCTGCCGGGCGCCTCCGGCGGATTCCTGCGCCCAGGTCAGCTCGTCCGGCAGACAGGGGTTCGTCGTGTTGGCGAGCCCCTCATTCACCGCGACGATGCCGAACGCCTGATTGAACGGCAATTCTTCGCCGCATTGGGGATACGAAACATCGCGCCCGGTCGGGAGGCTGTCCTGCGGTCCCGCGTAGGCCGCCGCGGTCGATGCCCCGGCGATAGCCAAGGACGCGAGTACCGCCGTCACGGCCGTGCCCAATCGCATCGACGGACCCCCTCCCCCTTGCCGCTCCGGCTGGTGCGGCGCTTCCGGCTCACCGGGCATATCGCCTTGTTGACGCGCCAGCGCGGCTTCCGGTGTACCGGCAGCGAACGGAACGCGATCTCGCACTCGACGGTGACGGTCACGGTGACGGGGACGGTGACGGTCTCGGGTACCCGCTGGCCACGGGAACCGGAAGGGCCCGGCGTCGTTGCAGACGCCGGGCCCGATCCCGCTGGCGCGAATCGCGGGCCCGGCAGGCAGCCGGGTAGCGACAAGCGCGGGTCAGCTACTGATATCCGCCTCCGGCGGCCTGAGCCAGTTCGGGGACGAACAGGGCGGCGTTGACGGTCCCGAGCCCCGAGGCCAGGTCGTAACCCGGGCCGGCCCGGTAGCCCCACACCTTGTACAGCTGGCCGTTCTGGAAGAACGACACGGTGTTGTTCCCCTGGGTGACGTCGACCAGCCCGGGAGCGTGGGCCGCGCCCATCGCGTACAGGGCCGGGTTGATCAGGCCGAGGGAGTGCCCGGCCTCCTGGTCGGCCAGGGCCACGATCCCGGCGAACAGCGGGGTCGCCTCGCTCGTGCCGCAGTCCACGTACCAGCCGGCCTGCTCGCCGGCGAAGCCGTCGTAGGTCACGACCAGACCGGAGCAGGCGCCGCTCATCGAGATGTCCGGCAGGCCGCGGTGGTCGCCGACGACGTTAGCCACGCTGTCCTGGTACCAGGGCCGGGCGAAGACCGTCGACAAGCCGCCGCCGCCGGCGGTCGGCACGGGACCCGGGGTGCCGTAGAAGGCATTGTTCAGGGCGTAGTTGGTGGTGTCGTTCCACACCACGTCGGGCTGGGTCCGCTGGCCGTTGTCCAGCAGCGCAAGCTGCGTGCCGCCGACCGCGGTGACCAGCGGGTCGCTGGCCGGCCAGTCGACCGCCCGGTGCGTGTAGGTCAGCGTCCCTGCCGCGTTGGAGTAGTCGGTGTCGCCCTCGTCGCCGGTCGCGGCCAGCACCGTCACGCCCTGCGCGTCGGCGTTGATGTAGGCGCTGCGCAGCGAGCGGATCGACGCGGCGCTCGGGAACGTCGGCTCGGTCGCGCCGAAGCTCTGGCTGATCACGTCGCCGAGGTGATGGTTGATGACGTAGTTCTCGGCCTCGACGATCTGCGGGAAGCCGTGCGTCCCCTCGGTTTCCGAGACCGGGGTCTCGACCAGCAGGATGTTCGCGCCGGGGGCGATCGTGTGCGACCACTCCACGTCGAGGGTGGTCTCCCCGGCCCAGCCGGTCATGTCGGAGTTGTTGGGGTTGAACGCGGGGACCTTCCCGGCCGGCTGGATGATCTTGAAGGACGGCGGAGCCGGCAGGCCGAACTCGGCGTCGAAGGTCGCCAGGTCCGACTTGATCGTCGGGGACCCGTACGAGTCGACGATCACGATCGTCTCGCCCTTGCCGGTGATCCCCTTGTTGTACAGCGGCTGCACGTCGTACGCGGTCTGGATCTGGGACGGCTGGTAGCACGGTTCGGTGAAGGTCGCCACGCACTGTTCCTCGGTGGGCGGCTGGACCGCCGACACGAACTTGCTGGACATCATCGGCCCGATAACGACGCTCGCTGCCGCCCCGACCGCCGCCCCGACCGGCGCACCACCCGCCAGCAGGGATCCGCCGGCCAGCGCCAGCGCTCCGGCCGTGGCCAGGTACCTGTGTGTTCGACGTGCCAAGATAGCCTCCCGCAATCCCGTTGAGCGGGGCATCCGGCGGCCCGCAACCAAAGCAGCAACCGCAACTGTCACTGCCGTCACGGGCAGATGCGACTAAGATGCACCCGCGTGACGCATAACAAGCCGTAACCGTAGTCCAGCCAGCCCGGGCCAAGCTGCCGAAATGCCGTTTCGACACGTAACGATTTGACCGTCCCCACACCGAACCCCCAGGTCAGCCGCTTACCCGGCCAACGCGCCTGTCCCGATCACGCCAACGTCGCCTCATTCGGGCGGAAATGTCAGGCTGAGCGGCGCATCGCTGACGACGCTCGATACCGGACTCAAGGCCCGCTACCCGTCTGTCCGGGTCGATCAGCTGACCTGACCTGTAGCAGGCGAACCCGGCCGGGCCGGCGCCTCAGTCGGTCGTCGGCGCGATGACGGCGTCCTGGATGTAGCGGCGGATGGCGAGGTTCTCGATCCGGTCCAGTCGGCGGAGCAGTTCGCGGAGCTCGGCGAGGAACGCCGCCCGGGCCACGGCCGCCGCCGCGCCGGGCTCGAGCAGGCCCTTGTTCCTGGCCAGCTGAAGCGCCGTGCCGAACAGCAGCGCCGAGACCGACTCCGAGCTGCGCAGCCGGCGCTGGGCCACGTACTGCCTGCCGAGCCCGAGTGCCCGCCTGATCACGTCGGCGTCGTCGACCGACCCGGCCGGGCCGACCACGTCGTCGCTGGCCAGCACGTCGGCGACGATCCGGTAGGCCTCGACGAACGGCCGGACCACCACGTGCGAGACCAGCGGCCGCATCACCGACAGCAGCGACTGCGCCTCGTCGGGACCCGAGCGCAGGCGCTCTTCCCAGGCCGGGTCGTGCCTGTCCATCTCCGCGCGCACCGCCCGCATGTGCTCCTCGCGGTCGGCGAAGTAGAACTCGAACTTCAGCAGGTCACGCAGCCAGGCGATCTCGGCCCAGAAGGCGCCGGCCGGGTCGGTGCCTTCCTCCCCGGCGCGGAGCACGGCCAGCTCGCACAGCGCCGTGTCGAGCACGAAGTGCACCAGGGAGTTCCGGTAGAAGGTGGCGGCGAGCTGCTGGTCCGGGCCGATCAGCCAGACCGGCTCGCGGCCGTCGCCCGAGTAGCTGACCAGGCCGCCCTGGCGCAGCGCGTCCAGCGTCGCGCGGACCGGCTCGGGCGCGGCAAGCGCGCGCAGGCTCGCCGTCGTCGGCACCGAACGAACCGAGAGGTACGCCAGCGCGTCCGCCACGCCGAGCCTGATCTGCTCGAAGGTCAGCGCGGCGCCCTGCATGGCGAGCAGGATCGTGGTGATCACGGCGGTCGCGGTGACCGGCATGCCCTGGTTGATCCGCCAGGCGACCTCGAAGGCGGTCTTCTGCAGGGCCAGCCGGCGTGCCGCAGGATCCACGGCGACCGGCCCGCCTGGCGGCCCGAGGAACGCGCTCAGCGCGACCGGCTCGCCGAAGCGCACGTAGATCTTGCCGTAGTGCCGGGCGCCCTGGGCCTTGATGAACCCGTACAGCCAGCCGAACCCCTCCGGCCTCTTCTGCCCGCCCCGCGCGTACTCGGCGTACTCGCCGACCTCGTGCAGCTGGTCGAAGGTGATCGACACCGGCAGCAGCAGCACGTCGTCCACCCGCCTGCCGGTATACGCGTCCGCCGCGTAGGACAGCAGGCCGAGCCGCGGCGGGAGCATCTTCCCGGTGCGGGAGCGGGTGCCCTCGATCGACCAGCTCAGGTTGAACCGCTTCTCCAGCACGTAGCCGATGTACTCCCGCAGCACGTACCGGTACAGCCGGTCCTCGCCGAGCGATCGCCTGATGAAGATCACCCCGGCCCGCCGCATGATCGCGCCCATCGGCCCGAACGCCATGTTGATCCCGGCGAACAGGTGCGCCGGCGGCAGGCCCTTCTCCTGCAGCGCGGCGGCGAGCACCAGCGTGTCCAGGTTCGACCGGTGCGACCACAGCAGGATCGTCGGGTTCCGCTGCATCGCGGCGCGCATCCGCTCGACCTGCGTCTCGTCGTAGTCGATCTGCGGGTCGAAGCCGCGCTGGAAGATCAGCCGCCCC
>JASHTQ010000499.1 GCA_030040475.1 Streptosporangiaceae bacterium | reverse complement strand
GTCACCGGGACCACCGTGACCTCGGCCGGGCTGGTACTGGCCGGCACGTTCTCGGTGTTCGCCATCGTCGGCGGCAGGCAGCCGGGCGGCAGCCAGATCATCGACGTCGGGGTCGGCCTGGCGCTCGGCGTGCTGATGGACACGTTCATCGTCCGCACCGTGCTCGTGCCGTGCACGGTGATCCTGATCGGCCGGTGGAACTGGTGGCCCTCCAAGCTCAGCCGGGCCGACGCGCAGCCGGGCGGGGAGGAAGGGACCGCGCAGGACCCGGAGCCCGTCGCGCCGCAGAGCCGGTTACCTGCCGGGAGGGCCGCGCTGGCTAGTCGGCGAGGGCGTCGATGGCGACGGTCAGGTCGCGCAGGGCGGGGGTGGCGTCGCGGAGGGCGGCCTGGTCTTGCGGTGACAGCGTCGCCAGGGCCGCGCGGATGATCTCCTCGTTCACCCGGTGCCATCGCGTGACCGCGGCCGCGCCTTCCTCCGACAGGTGCAAGCTGACCGTCCGCCTGTCGTCTTCGCCGCCCAACCTGCGCACGTAGCCCGCCGACTGGAGCCCGTTGAGCAGGGTCGCCACCGAGCTGGGCGCGAGCCTGAGCAGCCTGGCCAGCTGGCTTGGCCGCACGCCTGGATGTTCGGCCATACAGGAGAGAAGTTCGAGCTGGGCTACCGAGAGCCCGAGCGCGGGGTCGGCGGCACGCGCGGCCCGGCGCATCGCACGCCGCAGCCGGGAGACGATGTCGGCCAGCTCGGGGCCGATCTGTTCTTGCAGGAGGTGAGCCGGGGCCGAGGCTTGCATCGACTAAGGGTACCTGTGACCGCAGATAGCTGGATTAACTCCGGACATGCCGGGCGCGGTGCTGGCCATGGCGTACCTGACCCGCCAGACTTCATGGAGGTAGGAGTGGTTCCGGGTTCCCCGGATGGAGTGGTTCGGGGTCTCCGGGTCGGCCGCTCGGCTAGAGTACGCCGGGAAAGGCGCCACCCGATGGCGGCCAACGGTGGCTGGACCGGCCCGTGCATGCCGGTATGCGGGCCGGGGCGGAAGGGACGACGATGCAGGAACTGCGCTTCGTCGCGGTGAGCGAGGACGGCCGTTACGCTGTGCTCGCGGTACCTGGACGGAGCGCGCGCTTCACGTTGCCGATAGACGAACGCCTCAGGGCGGTGGCGCTCGGCCAGACCTCCCGGCTCGCTCAGTACGAAATCGAAGTGGAGAGCCCGTTGCGACCCAAGGAGATCCAGGCACGAATCCGCGCCGGGGAAACTGTCGAGGAAATCGCGGACGCGGCCGGTATCGCCATCGAGCGCGTGCGCTGGTTCGAGGGCCCGGTCCTGGCCGAACGCGCCTACATAGCGGAGCAGGCGCAGACCGCGTCGATCCGCCGCCAGGGCGATGCCGCCCCTTCGACTCCGGGCCCGCGGCTGGGCGAGGTGGTCGCCGAGCGGCTGGCCGGCGTCGGCGTTGACCCGGAGGACGCGCAGTGGGACGCCAAGAAGCGCGGCGACGGGAACTGGCAGGTACAGCTCACGTTCATCACCGGCGGCCGGCTGCACGTGGCCGAGTGGGTCTTCGACCCGCGCCGCAGGCACGTGCTGCCCGCCGACGACAACGCCGCCCGCATGTCGCTGCCGGGCGCCGAGCCGCTCCAGCCGGCGCCTCCGCCGCCTGGCGAGGCGACGGTCACCCAGCTGGCCCCGCGGCTCGGCGCCGCCTCCGGGCGCGCTGCCGGTCCTGGCGCACCCGGGGGTGCTGGCTTCGGCGGGCCCGGGTTCGGCGGCTCTGTCTTCGGGCCGGTGGCGCTCGGTAACGGCGCTACCGGGAACGGCGGAGGGCTCGGCGCCGGCGCCGGCGGCGGTGCGCTCGGCGGGAACGGCGGAGGGCTCGGCGCTGGCGGGGGTGGCAGGACCCGGCATGAGCGGCCGGGCTCGGGTCCGGGCTCCGGTTCTGGTCGGCCGGGGGTCTCCGAGCCGGTTCCGCCCACGCCGCCTCCGGCGGCAGCACCGTCTCCGGCGGCGTCGGCTGCGGGGGCGTCGGCTGCGGGGGCGTCGGCTGGTTCTGCTGGTTCTGCTGGCACGGGCGGGTCCGGGCGCGAGGGCGGCGATGCGCCACATCAGAGCGGGGCCGAGCGCCAGCCGCTGCCGCGGCATGCGGTGCCGGAGCCCGCGCCCGTGCACGCGGGGACGGACAACGGCCACGCGCCCGCTGCGGTGGAGCCGACCGTCTCGGCGGAGGCGTCAGCTGCCGAGGTGGCGCATCCGCCGGCGGCGACGCCACCGGCCGCCAGCGCGCCTGGTGGCTCCGCCGCCGTTCCGGCCGAGGCGCCGGTCGCGGCTCCTTCTGTGCAGACGGAGCCCGCAGTCGAGCAGGCCGGGCGGCAGGGCAAGAAGGCAGCGCGCGGAAGGCGGTCCTCGGTCCCTTCGTGGGACGAGATCATGTTCGGCAGTACCCGCCAGCGGGACTGACCCACAGGCGTTCAGGTCAGCGATTGTCGGTAGAGCCGATGCGGGCCGGCCGGAAGGCACAGGTGCGGCCGGATTCCTAGCATGCGCTCGGCCTGCCCGGCGGTGCGCGGACCCCGAGGGTCTTGGCGACCCGATTGCCTGACCAGATCCTCCACCAGTCCGGCCGGCTCGGCGCGTCGGCTCACGATCGAAGCCCGGCGGGATCCGGTGATGGCCCGCCAGGTCAGCGCCCATGTCACCGTGATCTATCCGGAAGAAATTCCAGTCGGCGCCGACCTGGTGCGGTTGACGCCACGGTAGCGGCGGGCGCTCTGCCGTTCAGTATCAGCCTGGGACCGGTTTCTGCGCCGGCCCGCCTGCGGACCGAACCCTTCTACCAGTGGGGGTCGGCAAGGTTGCTGGATCCCCGGCGGCCCGACGGGTTTCACGGGCCGGGAACGGAAGCCGGCCGGGCTGATCGGCCGGTGTGAGGACGGCCAGCCGCGTGTTGACGATGACGGGATTCCCGCCGGTGGCGCGGAGTGGGCCGGTGACCGATCTAGGCTGGCAGGCAAGGCCCGGTTGCCGCGGAGTTGGGCGCCCGGCTCACCAGTTATTCATCTGCTGCCCGTTGCCAGCGTTAAGTCTATATAAATAGAATTCCGGCATGACTCGTTCCCGGAAGCCATCCGCGCAGACGGCGGCGGTGCTGGCGGCGCTCGCCGCCGATCCGGCCGGCTGGCGGTATGGCTATGACCTTGGCCGTGAGACCGGCCTGGCGGCCGGGTCGCTGTACCCGATCTTGATGCGCCTGGGCGACCGCGGTCAGCTGGAAGCCCGGTGGGAGCCCAGCCCGCAGCCGGGCCGACCGGCCCGGCACCTGTACCGGCTTACCGCGTCCGGGCTCGCCCTCGCGGCCCAGACCCGGCCGGCGCGCGCGCGGGCGATGCCTGGCGCGCAGCGCTGGCCGCAGCTAGGAGGCACCTGATGAACGAGCAGCCATCCGGGGACCGGGGCGGAAGCGGGCCGCGCGATGATGACCTGGCGAGCCGGTTCCTGGCTCTCGCCGTGGCCCGGACGCCGACCGGCCGTGGGGACTGGAGCCGGGCGATGCTGGCCGAGCTGGACCAAGTGACGGGCCGCGGGGCCCGGTGGCGTTTTGCCCTCGGCGCGGCCCGTGCCGCGCTGGTCCCGCCGCGCAGCAGCCGGCTCGCCGCGATCGTGCTGGCCGTCGGCGCGGCCGCGGCCGGGCTCGTCATCCACGTGCTGCTGCCAGGGACCGGACCCGTGGCTGCGGTCGCGGTGCCCGGCCTCCCCGCCCTGTGTGCCTGGGCGGCCCTGGCCAGGCCGTACCCGCTGAGGCAGGCCAGTGCCGCCGGGCGCGCCGCCCAGGTGGTCGCGATCGGCGCTATCACTGCTTGCCCCGTGCTCGCCTTGCGGGAGATCGCGTTGTACCCCGGGACGCCTGGCGGCGGCGCGGTCCCGTATGCCAGGCCGGTCATGACCGTGATGTTCGCGGCCGAGCTGGCCGCCTACCTGCTGCTGGTGCTGCTGCGGCCTGGCTTGCTCGGGACCGGGCGGCATAGCGGCCTGCCCGGGCTGGCCGCGGCCCTGACCGTCGGCTGGGTCCTCGTACTGAATCAGCCGCGCGGCGGCCAGTCCGACAACCCCGTGATGACCCCGGCCGTCACGGAAATAGCGATAGGTGCCCTGCTCGTGGCGGGCGCGCTGGCCGTCCTGCCGGGCCTCATACGGCGCAGCGGCATCGGTCAGAGCCTGCGCAGCGGCGCCGGCGAGGTGATGTGGGGCGTGCTGCTCAGCGGCCCGGCCGCATTCATCGCGGTCCTGCTGACCACCTCGCACAGCGCGATCGCCGCCGAGGCCAGCGAGCCGGTTTTCATCAACGAGGCGCACCAGCAGGGCGCGACCAGCGTCCTGTCCTGGATCGCCAATGACGACCTCGGCGGGGCAGTGGTGCTGTTCACGGCCGCCTCCGTCATCATCGCGCTGACCTTCGCCATCACCCACGCCCTCTTCCTCGACACCGGCGAGCCGCCTGAGCGGCTCCGAGCCGCTGTCGGCCCCCCAGAGGCTTAGGCCTGGAACAGGGTCGGCTCGCCGTTTGCCGCATGCCCGTTCTGGCACTTCGCCTGCGACGCGGCGCGCGCTGGCCTGCATAGATGCGTGCTCCGCTAGCCGGTGTTCAGGCTTGCCGTGGCCCGGCTGTCCTCTCCGTCCGGCTCGGGGATGTCGCCGGTGCGGGCGGTTGGGTCAGCGCGGCGATGCACGCGGTGAGCAGGCGCCGCATCTGATCTTGTTCGCTGGCATCCAGATTGGCGAGCATGTCTTGCTCGACGCGGCGGACCGCGGCGCTGGCCACCGTGAGCTGGCGGCGCCCGCGGGCGGTCAGCTCGGTCGGCAGGGTCCGGCCGACGGGTGCCTGTGCCGGGCGGACGACGAGCCCCTCGCGTTCGAGGGACTGGAGCAGCACGTTCATCGACTGCCGGGTGACGAAGGCGCCGCGGGCGAGCTCGGAGTTGGACAGGCCCGGCCGCTGGGCGAGCAGCTCCAGGCAGGCGTAATGGGTGATCGTCATGCCGAGTGGCCGCAGCACGGCCTCCATCGCGGAGTGCAGGGCGCTCGAGGCCGCCTTCAGCATGTACCCCAGCGATGTGTCCAGCACGATTCCTGGCTCGCCTTGACTCATGTCAGTAGTCTGACATACAGTGCTGTGTGTCAGAAGACTGACATACCATGAGGAGGCAGGAATCGTGGCCGTCACCGGACCCGACTTCGTTTCGCTGCAGGTACGCGACCTGGAGCGTTCCGCCGCTTTCTATGAGCGGTACCTGGGGCTTAAGCGCTCCGACGCGGGACCGCCGCACGCTGTCGTGTTCGACACCAAGCCGATCGCGTTCGCCGTCCGCGACGTCGTCGCGGGTACCGACCTGGACGCGGCCGCGCGGCCGGGCCAGGGAATGGCGCTGTGGCTGCACGCCCCCGACGCGCAGGACATCCACGACGCCCTCGCCGCCGCCGGCACCACGATCGTCTCAGCGCCCGTCGACGGGCCGTTCGGCCGCACCTTTACGTTCGCCGACCCCGACGGCTACCAGGTGACCCTCCACGACCGCGGCTGAGGAAAGATGGCATGAGCGGGATGCGGTCAGAGTGGGTACGTGGCCTCGATCACGAGACAGCAGGCTGAACTGGCCGGACGGTTGCGGGATTCATCACAGACCGCTCTTATGAGGCGTGTGTGCCACGAGTTCTGATCCGGCCGGTGCCTCCGGCGGGATGCGTGCTCCCACAGCCCCGATAGGGCCGGCCCGTCATTCCCTCCGCGGCCGCCCAGACGTGGTGCCAGTGCGGCGCTGGCCGGTTCGCGGTGCAGCCGGGGCAGCTGGGGCCTCCGGGTCGCGGCCCGGGGGGAATGAAACCCCGGTTTCACGACCTCCCAGGGTGCTGAAAGCTGGGTTTCATTCCGCGGCGGGGTTTCATTCCGCGGCGGGGCTTCATTCCGCGGCGGGGCTTCGCTGAGGCGGCGGGCGGGGGCAGGGGGGGTCCCGCATCCCGGCCTGCCGGGCGTCCGCGCAGCAAGCGCTCTGCCCGCCCTTGCACCGAATTCGTCCCTGGTCAGGCGCCCGTGCACGAACGCATCCTTTAGCGCCTCGATCACGCGCTCGCGGTCGGCACGGGCCGCACGGAGCCGGTTTCCGTCGGTCGCCACAGGGTCTTGCGGTCCTGTCATCACCGGCACCCCCCGTTGGTCTTCTACGGGCCGAGCGTAGCGCGGCCCATGCACAGCCAGGCCTCGGGACCGGCATCTGTCCACGCACGGTAATCATGACGATGCGCTTACGTATGGGGCGGTGCGCTACCAGGCTGCCGGGCCGGCGCGAGAATCGGTCACAACTTGTGTGCTTCCGGGCACATGAGGCGAGGGTTGCGGGACCGGCGGGACAGCTTGGGGTGAATCGTGAGCGGACAGACCGAGGCCCTGAACGTCACTGCGGCCAGGGTTGCGCGGCGCGCCGACGCCGGTGCGATACGGATCAGCCAGCGGGACATCGACGGTCTCCTGTTGTGCGGCGAGCACTACGGCGCGCCCTACGATCTGCTGGCGGAGGCGCTTGGGGTGGCGCCCGGGCGGGTGCCCGACATCGTGGCCCGGTGGAGGAAGGCAGGGTACGCCGCCGCCTGCCGGCTCGGGCCCGGGCCGGCCTGGTGCTGGCTGACCCGGGACGGGATGACCGCCACCGGGCTGGGATTCCCGGCCATCCGGCCGACGCTGGGGCGGCTGGCGCACATCCGGGCGGTGCTGGCCGCGCGGCTGTGGCTGGCACGCGGGCCGGCCTGGGAGCAGGGACAGGCGTGGTGGCATTCCGAGCGGCGGCTGCGCGCGCACAGCCCGGCGGCCGGGCGGGGCGGGCACGTGCCGGACGCGGAGATCCACTGGCCCTCGATCGACGGCAGCCAGTACGCGGGCCAGGTGTGGGCGGTCGAGGTGGAGCTGACGCCCAAGCCGGCCGCGCGAACCGCGCGGATCATGGCCGAGCTGCTGTACCCCGTGCGGTACGCCCACGTGGTGTACCTCACCGCGCCGGCCGCCCGGCAGGTCGTCGCCCGCGCCGCCGGCGCGCTGGGACCCGGCGAGCAGGGCCGGGTGGTCGTCCGGGAGCTGCCCGCCAGCGCGTTCCTTCCGGGGGCGCCGCGATGACGGTCTGGTCGTGGCTCCGGCTCACCGTTTACCTGTGGCTGCTCCGCAAGGCCGTCAAGGGGCTGGGGTGGCTGCTCGTGCTGGCGGTGGCGCTAGCGGCGTGGCCGGCCACGCTGGTTACGGCGATCGGGTACGGCGCGGCGTGGGCCACCGGCTGGCCGGCGGTCCGGCTGGTCCGCACCGCCGCCTGGTGCCTCCCTGGGCCACTCGTGTGGGCCATGGCCGTGATGCGCGATCGGCGCGCCTGGACAGCGCTGGACGTAGTCCCGGCCAGGGAGTGGCTGCAGGGCTGGCACCCCCTCACCTGGCCGGGCCTTGCCCGGGAGTTCCTGCAGCTGGTCCCGGTCGCGATACCGGCCGGGTTGCTGCTTGCCGCGGGGCTATGGAAGTGGCGGAACTACGCCGTCTCGACCGGGCTTGGCGGGTGGCTGGCGTCGGCCCCGATCAGCTTTGACCGCAAGCAGTGGCGCCGACAGGTCCGCACCGCCAAGGGCCGGATCGCCGCGCCCGGCAGTGTTCCGCTGCTGGCCCGCGGCGAGAAGATCCCGGTCGGCGGGACCATCCGCGCCGTCGGGCACCGCTGGCACCCGGTCTTCACCGTCCCCTATGCCGCGTGCGGTCGGCACATGGTCATCGTGGGCTCCACCGGCAGCGGGAAGACGAACCTGATGATCCGGCTGTGGGCCGGGTGGTACACCGCCGCGCTCGACGCCGCCGCCAGGACCGGGCGGCGGCCGCTGCTTGTCGTGCTGGACTGCAAGGGCGGCCCCGACGCCCGGGTCAAGGCAAACCGGACCCGCCGGCTGCTATACGGCGCGGGCGCGGGCCGGGTCGCGGTCTGGCCGGATGAGGCCCGGCTGTCGCTGTGGGAGCTGCCGCCGGACGACCTGGCGGTGCTGCTCTACCAGATGATCGAGACCGGGACCGGCGCCGCCGCCTACTACGCCGATATCCTGCAGGCCGTCCTCACCCTCGCCGTCACCGCTCCCTGCGGGCCACCAGGCAGCGCGGCTCAGTTCCTTGACCGGCTCGATCCGCGCTGGCTGGGTTCCGCGTGGGCCGGGCACCCTGCCGCGGCGGCGCGGGTCAGGGCCGCGGCGCGGCACCTGCCCGACATCCAGCTGCGGTACGCCACCCTGCTCGGCCGGCTCGGCCCGGCGCTGGACGGGCCGGGAATGCTGGAGGACGCCGATGCCTGGTACTTCATCCTGGAAGGGACCCGCGAACGGTCGGTCGCCGAGGCGCAGGCGATGGCGGTCGTCGAGTTGGCCGCCCGCGCCGCCGTCACCCCGGCCGGGCCGCCGCGGGTGATGCTGCTGGCGGCCGATGACTACTCGGCGGTGTCGGGCCGGGTGCCGCTGTCCAACCTGTACGAACGCGGCCGGTCCCTCGGCATCGGCATGCAGGTGTCCGCGCAGACCTGGCAGGGCCTGGGGGCAAGCGAGGATGAGCGGTACCGGATCGCGGCCACCGCTGACGGTGGCGTCTTCGTCATGCGCACCCCGTATCCCGAGCCGCTCACCGGGCTGGCCGGGACCCGGCGG
>JASHTQ010000053.1 GCA_030040475.1 Streptosporangiaceae bacterium | reverse complement strand
CGCCACAGGTCCCAGCGGCGGGCTGTACGCGAGCGAGATATTCACCCGCGACCGCGGCCACGCGACCGTATTCGTCCCGGTGCAGGGCGACGTGCGCGCCATCGGCCGGGTAACGCCGGTCGTCATCCCGGCCGCCGAACTGGCCATCATCAGCCACCACGGCCCGCTCCACGACGCCGACCTGAGCTACGCCACCCTCGGTTCCTACACCGCCGAGCACGAAATCAGCATCGAGGGCCCGCTGCGCGAGTACTATCTGCGCGGAGTGCAGGACACCCCCGACCAGGCGGAATGGAGGACCGAGATTGGCTGGCCCATCTTCCGCGCCGACGGCGGAGCCTGACGATTCGGATTCGCTCGGCCCGCTCGCCCGGCGGGCGGCGACGCGGTTCGCGGAGCTGATCTGCCCGCCGGAGGTCCGGACGGCACGGCGGGTGGAGCGGGTCCTCGGCGAGTTCGGGCTGATGCTGCGCTCGCTGTCGCCCGCCGCGAGGAAGGGCCTTCTCGCCGGGCTGCTCGCGGTTGACCAGGGGGCACGCCTGTACCCGCCGTCCCGCGGCCGCCGGATGGCCAGGCTGGACGACCAGGTGGCGGGCGCGTACCTGAAGGCGGTGCTGGCCCGGCGCGGGCCGGCGGCCGAGCTGGTCCAGCGGCTGCGGGGCGTGATCGTGATGTGCTACTACGAGCTGCCCGAGGTGCAGCGCGAGATCGGCTACGACCCCGTGCCCTACATCGCGGCCGTATCCCGCCGCCGGATCGAGTCCTACGGGCCGGAGATCCTCGGCGGCGAGGCCGCGGTCACGGCACGGCAGAAGCAAGAGCAGCCGTGACGACGCCGCGGGGGCTTACCACGCAGGAGGACGTCGGCGCGGACGTGACGCTGGACTGCGGGGCGGTGATCGTGGGGTCGGGGGCCGGCGGCGCCACGATGGCGGCCGAGCTCGCCGAGGCCGGGATCGACGTCGTCGTGATCGAGGAGGGCGGTTACCACCCGACCGAGTCGTTTACCGCCGGGACCGGGCGGGCGCTGCGCACCCTGTACCGCGACGGGGGCGGCGGGATGGCGATCGGGCGGCCCTCCGTGCTGTTCGCCGAGGGCCGGTGCGTCGGCGGGTCGACGGTGGTGAACGGCGGGATGTCCTGGCGGACGCCCGAACGCGTGCTGGCCGGGTGGGCGGCCCAGGGGGTCGAGGCGATCGGCGGCGGCGAGCTCGACAGGTACTTCGCCAGGGCCGAGGCAAGGCACTCGGTCGGCCTGCAGGACCCGGAGACGATCGGGCGGGATTCGCAGCTGCTGAAGGCGGGGGCCGACGCCAAGGGCTGGGCCGTGGTCGCGAACCGGCGCAACCAGCTGCACTGCGCGGGCACGAACAGCTGCACGGCCGGCTGCCCCACCGGCGCGAAGCGCTCGATGCTCGTCACAAGCGTGCCGCGCGCGCTGGCGTTCGGCGCCCGGCTGTTCGCCGACTGCCGGGTGGATCGGATCACCCGCTCCGGTACGGCGGTGACCGGCCTGACCGGGCATTTCGTCCGGCCAGGGGGACGGCGCGGGCCGCGGCTTACGGTACGCGCCAGGGCCGTAATCGTGGCGGGGGGCGCGATCCAGACGCCCGCGCTGCTGGTGCGTTCCGGGCTGAAGTCCGCCTCCGGCCAGCTGGGCCGGAACCTGTCGCTGCACCCGAACGCGACCGTGATCGCGTTCTTCGACGAGGACATCACCGGGTGGCACGGCGTGCACCAGGCCTTCCAGGTCCGCGAGTTCATGTCCGAGGGGCTCGTGCTGACCGCGCAGAACCTGACCCCGCCGCAGCTGGCCGGGATCATCCAGGCCTACGGCCCCGAGCTCGGCGAGCTGATGGCGGACTACAACCGCATCGTCACCGCGGGACCGCTGGTCTCCGACACGGGGACCGGCCGGGTCCGCACCGTTCCCGGGTTCGGCCCGCAGGTCTTCTACCGGCTGGCCGACGCGGACGCGGACCGGGTGGTGCGCGGCGTCGAGCTGACCGCGGAGGCGCTGTTCGCCGCGGGGGCACGCCGGGTCCTGCTGCCCTTCGACGGCGCCCCCGAGGTCCGCAGCTCAGGACAGCTGCGGGAGCTGCTCGGGCGGCCGGTGGCCAAGCGGTCGATCCAGCTGTACTCGATCCACCTGATGGGCACGGCGCGGATGAACGCCGACCCGCGACGCGGCGTGGTGGACAGCTTCGGCGCCTTCCACGACGTGCCCGGGCTGTTCGTCGCCGACGCCAGCCTGTTCCCCGGCCCCACCGGCATCAACCCGATGGAGACGATCATCGCCCTGGCCATGCGCAACGCCGGGCGGCTGGTCGAGCGCAGGGACAGGCTCTGCGTGTAGCGGCCTACTGCCAGATGGCAACAGGGGTACCCGGCACGTACTCGAAGCCCCCGGTGCGCTTGCTCTCGTTCGGATCGCTGCTCAGCTTGGAGTAGTCGATGCCGAACTGGTACATCTGGCCGGTCCCGACCCGGTGATACGCGACCGGGAACGGCGGCTCGAGGACGCCCTGGTCGATAAACGAGCCGTCCTGGTAGTAGAACTGCTTGGGGTTAATGACGAAGCCGTCGGCCCCGCCGATGATGATCCAGGCGATGATCACGCCGCCGGTCTGGTCGCCCTGGGTGTCCAGCTCGCCGATGCGGGAGCCCTCGGGCGTCGTGTACCAGGAAATCTCGTCCGGGTCGATGTTGTCGGTGGACTTGAGCCTGGCCTCGGGCGGGGTGATGCCGCGCACCGCGTCCAGGCGGGCGGTGCTCTCGGCCAGGATGCACTGCGCGATGACGATCTGATCCAGGGTGCCGCCGGTGTTGAACGCCTTCGAGCAGACCGGGCCGCGCGCGGCCAGCCACGCCTTGTCGTCGGCGAGGATGGCTGCCTTGCCCGACGCCGAGGCGGCCTCGTACTTGGCGAGCTGCACGGCGTCGATGGTCACGTCGATGGTCTGCGCCTTGGCCGTGTAGCACGTCTCGATGGCCAGCGTGCTCTGCTGGCTGCCGCAGTTAGCGGGGGACGACCGCGGCACGGCCGGGTGACCTGGGTCCCACGGCTCCTCGATGGAGACGAAGCCCGCGGCGGAGGCCGACGAGGTCGCCGACGCCGAGCCGGTCGCCTGGCCGGCCGGACCTGTCGTGGTCGCGCTGCTGCCGCTGCTGCCCGACGACGCGGCGGCACTGCAGCCGGCCAGGGCGCCGGCAAGGACGGTGGAGGCGGCCAGCGCGCAGATCCTCTTGAGCATCCGCTGATCCTAGCGGGCGGCAGGGTCAGCGCGGCACGGCCAGCACGTCGGCGGCGAGCGCGCCGGCCGGGCCGCAGATCAGCGGGTTGACGTCCAGCGCCGCGAGGACGTCGCCGAGCTCGGCGGCCAGCGACGACAGGGCGGCGATCGCGCCGGAGATCGCGGTCAGGTCGGCGGGAGGCTGGCCTCGGGCGCCGGCCAGCATGGGGCCGATGCGGAGCCGGCGCAAGATCGCCGCCGCTGTAGTTCGCGTTACCGGGGGAAGCACCACGGCCCGTTCGGCGAAAAATTCGACGAGAACTCCCCCGGCGCCGATCACTATGAGCGGGCCCAGAGCGGGGTCGCGGACGATGCCGAGCGTGAGCTCGGTGCCGGGCGGGGCGGTCTGGCACACCAGCGCCCGCGGGCCGAGACGGGCGGCCAGGTCGTCGTAGGCGGCGCCGAGCGCGGCGGGGTCGGCCAAGCCCAGGCGGACCCCGCCGACGTCGGACTTATGCGCGATGCCCGGCTCGTCGGTCTTGAGCACGACCGGGTAGCCGACCGCGGCCGCGGCGGCCATCGCTTCCGCGCGGGTGCCGGCCGCCCGCGCGCGGACGGCCGGGATGCCGTAGTCCTTGAGTAGATCGAACAGCACCGCAGCACCGAGCTGACCACGCCGCAGCAGACGGGTCCATTTCAGCTGCCGGGCCAGATCCGGGGCCGGCATCGGCGGCGGCGGCTCGCCGGGGGCGGCGTGGTCCAGCAGGTGGCGCAGGGCGAGCAGGCCGGTGCGGGTGCCCTCGAGGACCGGCACGCCCGCGGCGCGCAGCCGGGCG
>JASHTQ010000498.1 GCA_030040475.1 Streptosporangiaceae bacterium | reverse complement strand
TCCGCCGTGCGTCACCGGCTGCTCGAATATCCGCACGATTTCCTCGACCGGCAGGCCCTTGGTCTCCGGCAGGAACTTCCAGACGAACACGATGGCCAGCGCGCAAAGGCCGCCGAAGCAGACCAGCACGCCGGCCAGGCTGATGGCGTTCTGCCAGACGGGGAACACCTCGATCAGGGCGAAGTTGGCCAGCCAGTCGATCATCGCGGCGAACGCGGCGGCCTGCCCGCGGACCGCGGTGGGGAACACCTCGCCCTGCAGCGTCCAGCCGGTGCCGCCGACGCCGATGGCGAACGAGGCGATGAAGAAATCGAGCCCGATCATGATGACCACGAGCCGCCAGTTCCCTGCCGGGATCACCACCAGGCCGAGGGCGGCGACCAGGGCGAAGACGATCATCCCCGTGTAGCCGCCGATGGCCAGCGGCTTGCGGCCGAATTTGTCGATCCAGCGGAACCCCAGGTAGGTGGACGCGACGTTGACCGAGGTCATGATCGCGGTGACCTCGACCCCGGCGACGGTGGTCTGCACCAGGGTGGCGTGGGCGCCGGAGAAGATCGGGCCGAGCAGGTGCGGCCCGTAGTACAGCGGCACGTTGATCCCGGTGATCTGCTGGAAGACGAAGAACACGCAGACCACGATCAGCGCCCGGCGCACGCCGGGGGTCCAGGCCTGCAGCCGGCTCCGTTCGCCCTCGACCCGCTCGATCACCGTGGCGGCCCGGCGGACGTCGTCGATGCTGGCCTGCGTGCCGAGCGCGGCCATGGCCTTCTGCACGTCCTCGTAGCGGCCGTGGCGCAGCAGCCAGCGCGGCGATTCGGGCATCTGGGTCCGCAGCGCCAGCCCGATCAGGGCCGGGACCGCGCCGAGGCCGAGCACCAGCCGCCAGCCGGAGGACGCCGCGCTGGCCGGCCAGACGGCGAAGATGATCAGCGCGATGATGTAGGCGATCAGGATGCCGACGGTGATCATCCACTGTTGCAGCATGGCCAGCGACCCGCGCCGCTCCTTGGGCGCGTACTCGGCGATGTAGGCGGTCGCGATCGCCGAGTCCGCGCCGATGGCCAGGCCGATCAGCGTGCGCGCGATCAGCAGCACCGGCGCGTCCGGCGTGATGGCCGACAAGATCGCGCCGGTGGCGTAGATGCCCGCGTCCACGACCAGCAGCAGCTTGCGCCCGAAGTGGTCCGACACCGGGCCGGCCAGCAGCGCCCCCGCGGCCGCGCCGAGCGAGGCGCCGGAGACCAGGTACCCCAGCGCCAGCCCGTGCAGGTGATAGGGGACGAAGTTCAGCGCCGACCCGATGTTCGACGTGTCGTAGCCGAACAGGAAGCCGCCCAGGGTGGCAAGCAGCGTGAGCTGCCAGTAGAAGGCCGTGGGTACCCGGTCGTCGAGCGTGGTAAGGACGTTGCCGTCGTTGGTCGCGGGCTCAGCCATGCACCCGCCACTGCCCAGACCGAGGCGAGATAACCCGTCGCGTCCCCTCGTCAGCGGGTGCCGACTCAGCCGGTGTGGGCCAGCAGGTCCGCGACCGGCGTCCGGGCGAGCCGGCCGCGCGAGGTCCGAGACGCTGATGGGTCCCGCGGCCTTGATGCAGGTCAGGATCGCGAGCCAGAATCCCGCGGACCAGGCCACCCTGAACAGTTATGTGCTAGTTACAATTGGCAAATGTGCCCGGGCGTGAATCGGATGACGCCGAGAATGGGCGAGTTCAGCCGCTAGGCGATCGGGAGGCTGCGCGGGACCACGCCGGGGCAGAGAACGAAAAGGCAGGTCACGAGGCTTACAGCCTGGTGGTGGTGGCCAGCAGGCTACCGGTCGACCGGATCGAGAACTCCGACGGCGAGGCGAGCTGGCGACCCAGTCCCGGCGGGCTTGTCACCGCCCTCGAGCCCGTCATGCGCAGCTCCGGCGGGGTGTGGATCGGCTGGTCGGGCGACGCGGGCCCGGCTCCTGGCCCGTTCAAGGCGGGCGGCCTGCACCTGGTCGGCATCGGGCTGTCCGGGGACCAGATCCGGGACTACTACGAGGGCTTCTGCAACGCGACGCTGTGGCCGCTCTACCACGACGTGATCGCGCCGCCCCGGTTTCATCGCCGGTGGTGGGATGCCTACGTGACCGTGAACCGCTACTTCGCCGAGGAGGCCGACAGGCAGGCCGGGCCCGGCGCGACCGTCTGGGTGCACGACTACCAGCTCCAGCTCGTCCCGCAGCTGCTGCGCGAGCGCCGCGGCGACGTCCGCATCGGCTACTTCACGCACATACCGTTCCCCGGCTACGAGATCTTCGCTCAGCTTCCCTGGCGCAGGCGCATCGTGGAGGGCCTGCTCGGCGCGGATCTCCTGGGCTTCCAGAGAAGATCCGACGCGGCGAACTTCCTGCGGGCCTGCCGCCGGGCGGCAGGCCTTGTCACCAGGGGAGCGACCATCCGGGTGCTCGCCTCAGGCCCCGGCGAGGGCGGCTACCGGCTGCGCGTTCCCGCGTCGCGGTCCAACGGGGCCGAACGCGGCGGGCAGGCCCACCTTCCCGCCGGGATGCGGGAGATCCGCGCGGCGGCCTTCCCGATCTCGATCGACTCCGCCGAGCTCGGCGAGATCGTGCAGCGCGCCGAGGTCAGGGCCCGCGCCAAGGAGATCAGGCAGGTCCTCGGCCAGCCCGACCTGGTCCTGCTCGGCGTCGACCGGCTCGACTACACCAAGGGGATACTGCATCGCCTGCGCGCCTACGGCGAGCTGCTCAGCGAGGGCCGCCTCGGGTCCCGGGTGGTCCTCGTCCAGGTGGCCAGCCCCACCAGGGAACGCGTCGAGGCCTATCGTGCCCTGCGCGACGAGGTGGAGCTGACCGTCAGCAGGATCAACGGCCTGTACGGCGAGCTCGGCTACCCTCCCGTCCACTACCTGCACCAGTCCTATCCGCGCGAGGAGATGGCCGCGCTGTACCTCGCCGCCGACGTGATGCTGGTCACCCCGCTGCGGGACGGCATGAACCTGGTGGCCAAGGAGTACGTCGCCTGCCGCGACGACGAAAGCGGCGCGCTGGTGCTGAGCGAGTTCGCCGGCGCGGCCGACGAGCTCGGCGGCGCGTTCCTGGTCAACCCGCACGACATAGAGGGCCTGAAGGACGCGATCGTGCGCGCCGCCACGATCGGCCCCGCCGAGGCCAGGCGCCGGATGCGCGCGATGCGCAGGCGGGTCCGCGACCATGACGTCGCGCACTGGGCGGCCAGCTTCCTCGACATGCTGACCCGCGACGTGCCAGGCCGCGACGTGCCAGACGGCGGCGTGCCAGGCGGCGGCGCGCCGGACGGCGACCCGCGGGATCCCGGGCCGGCCGCCCCGCCCGGATCGACGTAGGCGGGCGGCGGCGGATTAAGTCGCGGGCAGCCGGGAAGTCGTTCCCCTCATCGCAAAATGGAGGCGAACGACATGGGTTTCATGGACAAGCTCCGCAACAGGTTCAAGATGGGCCGGGGCCGGGCCAAGCAGGCGGTGGGCCGGGAGACCGGCGACCCGTACCTGGAGGCCGAGGGGGCGGGGGAGCGGATAAGCGGCGCGGCCCGCCAGGTCGGCGAGCAGGCCAAGGACGCGGGCAAGAACGTCCGCGACGCGTTCAACTGACCCCACGATGTCGCGGAACGCGTCCCGGTAAGCGGTATCTGCGTGCATACTTAGAGTCGCCGCAGGCCGTGGGATTGCATCTGACCCGGTTCGGCCGCGACGAACACAACTTCCGCGGTTTGCCCGAGCCAGCCGCGTGCGGATGGTTACGTTGGTTGTAGCGAGCCCGCTCACCGGCTAGCTGGCGTGCCCTGGCGCCAGCGCCGGGGCTCGGCGATCAGATCCATGTGGAGGAACCGTGGCCTCACATGCCTGCTCAGCGGCGGCGATGCCGCCGGCCGGAGGGCCAGGAGATCGGGTCGTGCTCCGATGATGCACGAACCGGCCCCGTGGAACTCGCCGGCCCAAGCGTCGGGCCAGGCGCCGGCCCCGGTGCCGCGCGAGGACCGTCGCCGTCCCGCCCCCACGGTCGCGTGCGCCATGTGCGGCATCCAGCTCCCCGCCCACCAGATGGTGCCCGACGGCGGCCAGGCCTGCGCCGACGTCCGCTGGTACTGCAGGGACGCCAGGGCGTGCACGGATCGCTGGACCTCGCGGCTGGCCAGGCCGGGCCCGATGGGCGCGACACAGACGACCCAGGCACCGCAGCCTGCACAGCAGGAAATGCCGTCGGCCAGAATGCCCGCCGCATGGCTCGGCGGCACGTCCGACGCCGAATAGCCGGATAACGGCTTTCCCGCCCGGTTCCGCCGTTTCCATATACACCTCGCGAGAAGCAGGGTGCTGCAGATAAACCACTGATCGTTAGGGAAAAAAGAAAAAAGAATTTATCCCGAACGATGGTGGTATTCCGGCTCGGTCAGCCGGCTACGGTCCGGCGGGTGCTCAGAAATGTCGGTGGGCGGCCCTATGGTGTCGCTGGACGGTGGTGCTGGGGCGCAGAGGAGGACAGTCATGTTCGAGGGGACCCTGATCTCGGAAAGCCTGCGAACCGGCGCGGGACTCGACGCCGTGCCGCTGACCGTGCGCCGGATCGCGCGGTATTCCGTCGGCGACGCCACCCGGGACCAGCCCGCCATCTGGACCGCCATCGACTTCGAGGTCGCCGACCCCGACGCCGAGGCGCTCGCAACCGCACTGGCCGGCGCGCTCGGCGATCACGGCTGGTACGCGAACTTCCAGTCGGCCGCCGAGGCCTACGTGGTCTTCGCCGGCCGCGTCTTCCGCTATCCGCGCGGCGACGCGGCGGGCCGGGCCAGCGCGCTGGCCTACGGGCGGCAGGCGGGCGTGCCGGAGACCCAACTGGACTGGACGGTCTGATTCGGTCCCTGTCCAGGCGGGTCGACGGGTCGGGGCTCGGCGGGCGACGCCAGGCGCCCGCCTGCCAAGGTGGCGCCGCTGCGCCGCCCCGGCCGCCCCCGCAAGGACCCCGGACGCGTACGCCCGCCGTCCGGGCCGTCCCGCGTCGGCTGTTCTCTCATATGGCGACTTGATATACATATATTTAAGCGCCATACTTCAGGTATGAGTTACCACAGCCAAGCCCTGTCCCTGAACCAGCTGTCCGCGGAGATCAACCTCATCGACCCGGACCTGCCCGTCGCCGTGGCCGTGATCGATCTGGATGGCTTCGGCCAGCTGAACGAGGCGCATGGCGCCGAGGCCGGAGATGCCGTGCTCGGTTCGTTCGAGCGCGCGCTCATCGCCGGCCTCGGCTCCCGTGCCCTCGTCGCGCACGTGCGCGGCGATGAGTTCGCCGCCGCCCTGCCCGACATGTCGTGCGAGGAGGCGCTGCTCGCCCTGGAGCGGGTCCGCGCCGAGTTCGCCGCCGGCCCCGCCGCCGACGGCACCGACGAGCGCCTCGGCGTCTCGGTCGGCATCGCCGGGCGTCCGGCCCACGGCACTACGGCGGAGGAGCTGCTCGAGGCGGCCGACGCCGGCCTGGTCAGAGCCAAGCGCGCCGGGGGCAACCGGGTGGCGATCCACATCGAGGAGCGGATGATCCTCAAGAGCAGCTACTACCCGCGGCCGTCGCTGCACCGCCTGACCAAGCTGGCCCGCCGGACCGGCCGGCCCGAGGCCAGCCTGCTGCGTGAGGCGCTGGACGAGTACCTGGCACGCAACGCCGGACTCCTCTAGCGGGCAACCGCCCGTCGGCAGGTCGCGCGCGGCCCACACTCGATACCTGCGGCGATGATTTCTCCTACCCGCGACGGTCCTATCGTGTCGAAGGAGGAAAGCGAATGAACGCATTGCCGAAGAGCGCCAGCATCGGCGCCATCACCTTGTTCACCGAGGACCTGGACCGCTCCAAGCGGTTCTACACCGACGCCTTCGGCCTCCCCGTGGCGTGGGAGGACGACAATTCGGCGGTATTCAAGTTCGAGAACACGCTGATCAACCTGCTCAAGATCCCCGCGGCCCACGAGCTCATCGAGCCGGGAACGGTCGCCGGGCCGCAGGCCGGCGCGCGCTTCCAGCTCACCGTCGGGGTCGATGACGTGGACGCCGTGTGCGCGGAGCTGGCCAGCCGCGGCGTGCAGCTGCTCAACGGCCCGATGAACCGCCCGTGGGGCATCCGCACCGCCAGCTTCACCGACCCGAGCGGGCACATCTGGGAAATCGCCCAGGATCTGCCCTGACGCCGCTGCCGTGTAACAATCGGAGCAGATGGCGCCGCAGGGTGACACGGAACGCGGTTACTGGGCACGGCGGATCGGCGAGCTCGATCCGCCAGGGACTTCCACGAGATCTACCGGATCCTCGGCGCGCACGAGTTCCCCTGGGACCTGAACCAGTCAGGCCGGCTCGTCGTGCGGGTCGATGCCGTGCTGACGGAGCAGGGCGCGCAGCCGCCCGATCTCGTCGGCGAGCTGCCGGCATCGTTCGGCCAGGACCGGCAGCGCCGGGTGCCCGGCGGCCCACTCCTCCTCCCGCGCGGCCTTGCCGGCCAGCAAGTCCTTCTCCCGGTTGCGCAGCGAAGCGGCCTGCGGGAAGTCCTGGGCCTCGATCGCAGCCTCCTTCTCGGCGCGGACTGCCGCGATCTGCCGATCCAGGTCACCGGTGTCGGGCCCGGTCCCGGCCCGCTGCTCGATGGCCGCCAGCCGCCGCTCGATCGCCTCCAGGCGAGCCTGCACCGCCGGCAGCAGCCTGAGCTCCCGCTCGGCCGGCCCGGCCGGCCCGGGCTCGTCTGCCTGGCGCCCGTGCAGCAGCTTCATGACCTGCCGGCGCACCCGGTCCAGGTCGGCGCCCAGCATCACGAGGACCCGCGCGGCCACGCCGTCGCCCTCGCGGATCAGGCCGAGCAGGATGTGCTCGGTGCCGATGTAGTTGTGGCCGAGCCGCAGCGCCTCGCGCAGCGACAGCTCCATTACCTTCTTGGCCTGCGGCGTGAACGGGATGTGCCCGGTCGGCGGCTCCTGCCCACGGCCGATGATCTCCTCGATCCGCTGCCGCACCACGTCCGGGCCGATCCCGAGCGACTCCAGCGCCTTGGCCGCGACGCCTTCCCCCTCGTGGACAAGGCCGAGCAGGATGTGCTCGGTGCCGACGTAGTCGTGATCGAACGCCCTGGCCTCTTCTTGGGCCAGGACGATCACCCGCTGCGCCCTGTCGGTAAACCGCTCGAACATCGTCCGCCGCCTCGCGCCACTGAGCAGAACCTGGCCGCCCGCCCAGAGCACCAGCCCGACGGAACCCGCCCGGGCAAGCCAGTGATGACCCATCCACAGTACGGACCCCCGGCAAGGGTCACGCGCGCTCGCCGAGCCGCCCGCCCGCTCCCGGCCCGAAGCTGGCGCCCGAGGAAGCCTGAACCGCCAGATCCGTTGCACCGGTGTGCCCGGTCCGGCGATTAGCCGCGGACGGTCACCACGCCGCGGAGACCGGCAGGACTTCTGGTGTCGCGCCGGGCAGCGGGGTAAAGACGCCGTTGTCGATCCGGCCGAACGCGAAGGCCTGGACGAGCACCGGGGCAGCGCCGCCAGCCACCGACAGCACCCGGCACGACGAGAAGGCCGCATCCGCCGCGTCAGCGTCGTCACCGAACCGGGCCGTCTGCGTCCGCAGCACCCGGACCAGCCGCCCGTTCCCGGCGGACAGCTCGACGACCCGGGCGGTCGCAGTGCGCTGCGCCGCGTGGCAGGACGACGCGACGAGCTGCCCGCCGCCAGGGGCGAGCATCGCGGACTGCAGCCCGGGCACGGAGGCGGGGAAGGCGGTCAGCGGGGCCGTCAGACTGCCGCCGGGCGCAGCGGCATCGAGCCGCCGGATCCCGGCGACCTCGGCCGGGATCATGCCTCCGGTCGTGCCGTGCCACCAGGGCACGACGACCGTGCCGTCGCCCGCCCAGGCAGGAATGCCCGGCCAGTAGCCCGGCGCGCCCTGGCCGGACCACGTCCGGGTTGCGCCGCTGGCCAGGGTGACGATCACCACGCTGCCGTACAACGGCGGGAGGAACTCGTGCACCAGGGACAGCGCGAGCATCCTGCCGTCCGGGGACAGCGCCGCGCCGATCACCGGCGTCCCGTTGCTCGTGAAGCTCAGCCGGCGCAGCCCCGCTGGCCGGCCGGCCGGGGACACGGTCAGCTGGAACAACGTGACGGCGGCCACGCCCGGCAGGTCACCGCCCCGGGACACCACGATCACGAAATGCCGGTCATCCGCGCTCCCGAACGGCTCGGCGCTGACCCCCGACAGCGCGTTCCCGGCCGCCACTGGTATCGCGACCGAGCCCGTCACGCGCCCGTCACCCGAGGCCCGCACCGTGACTTCCCGCCCGGCGGCCACGACATAGTAGCCGGGCAGCACGCCAGCTGGCGGCCGCGACACTCCCGCGGGAGCGCCATGGGCCGCGCCCCGGCTCGCCGTGCACGCCGACAGGGCCGCCACGCAGACGATAACCGCAGCGACCGCTTTGACTGCCCGCATGCCGATCAGACGCACGGCGAGCCGTCCAGGTTGCGGCAGTGCCGTCGCGGCGCCGCGGGTTCACCCCAGACCTGCATTGATCCGGCCGGCATCTGGTCCAGCGGGCGCGCGGGCGTGCTCGGGCAACAGGTGGCCGTGGCCGCGGTACGGCGTCCTCAGCGAGCCGGTTGGCGAACCCAGCGAGGGCCTCGCCGGACCAGGCGCGACAAGCCGCGCCGCCGCCGTGGCAGCGGCACGTCCCTGGTGAACTGGCCGACCAGGTCGCTTTGGGCGGGGACCGCGAGCTGGTCCATCAGCTGGTCGGCAACCCGGATCGGCGCACCGGTGGCCGCGGCCATGGCCAGGGCGTACCCGATGCGGACCGGCAGCTGCCCGGGCTCGCCGGTGCCCGCTGCGGTGAACTCGATCCGGGTCGTCGCCCGCGGGGTGTCGCGTCCCCGCCGTGGCCCGGTGGTCAGCGCGGGGTCCAGCTCGTCGATGTCCACGCCGGTCACCGTTACCCCAGCGATGCGCAGCAGGCCCGCGGTGATCACCTCGGCGGACTCAGGATGCGGGCGATCCTCCGGCCCCCGGAACAGGTCGTGCCCTTCCGGCCCGTTCAGCCACACCGGGAGTGCCCGGCCGGAGTCGTCGGCCAGCACCACGAGCATCGAGAAGAACCCGAACCCGCGACCGCCCACCCGCTTGCCCGGCCACGGCTCGGTGTGCGCGATCCGTACCGTCGTCATGACAGCGAAACGATCCGGGCCGCGGCAAGGTGCCGTCACGGGTCGAGCGCTCATGCGCGGCTACGCCAAAAAGCCGTCAGAACACGGCCTCCGCCGGCACCCCATGTCCGAGTATGCCGACAAGCCTGCCAGCGTTCCCGCCGGTCAAGACGGTATTGGCGCAGACAGTGTAAGGCGCCCCCAGCAGGATTCGAACCTGCGCTCACGGCTCCGGAGGGTACTTGAATTCAGGACTCTGACCTGTCCTGATGCCTCAGATCCAGCAATTCCTGGGCACGGCGCGGGGTCGGGGCCGCCGAAGCGGTCGCTTGCCATTGAGCAAATGACCCGCCGCATCATTTTGAGTTCACCCCAGACTTGCATCAGCACCGATGACAGCGGACAACCCAGGCGCGGTGACCTTCCGTGACCACGATGGTCACGCTCCGCGCAGGCCACGACGTGGCCTACTTCACCTGCGGAACCTGCGCCGGCGGATGCGCCGGAGCCATGTCCTACTACACCGCCACCGGCGAACCATCCGGCCAATGGGCCGGCCGCGGCGCCGCATCCCTCGGCCTCGACGGCCACGTCGACCCGGCCGTGATCGAGCGGCTCTACCAGAAAGGCATCGGCCCCGGCGGGGAAATGCTGCTCCGCCCGCGGATCCCCAAGTCCGTCCAGGACCGCGAAGACGCCGCGGTGGCCGCCTACCTCGCCGAGCATCCGTTCGCGTCGGCGGTCGAGATCGCCGAGGCCCGCGCCGCCGAGCGGGCCAAGGACGCGGGCGACCGGGTGCCCTACTACGACCCGACCATCTCCCTGGTCAAGTCCGTCAGCGTCCTGCACGCCTCCCTCAAGCTCGCCGCCCGGCGGGCCAGGGACGACGGGGACCAGGCCGCCGCCGACATGCTCGACGCCGAAGCCGACGGGATCGAAGCCGACCTGGTCGAGTCGGCCCGGCTGGCCGTCGAGCAGCTCGAGGCGCAGGCCTGCTACACGCGGACCGGGCACCATTCGGCGGCCACGGGGGAGTGGCGGGACGGCGACGGGCTGATCGCGGCCCTGTTCGTGCACCACATCAGCCGGGACGGCGACCCGCAGCTCCACGTCCATATCGCGATCGCCAACCTCGTCCAGCGCGGCGACCGGGCCGACGACCGGTGGCGGGCACTCGACGGGACCCAGCTATTCCAGCTCAAGCTGTCGATCGCGGCCGCCGCCGACCGGGAAATGGAAGCACGCCTGGCCAGGCGCGGCTACGCGATGGTGCCACGGGCCGACGGGAACGGCGCCGAGATCGGCGGAGTCAGCAAGAACGTCATCGACCTGTTCTCCTCCCGCAACCGGGCCATCACCCCCGAACTGGCCCGGCTCATCGACCAGTACACCAAGACCCACGGACACCCGCCGTCCAAGCGGACCATCTGGCTCCTCGGACAGCAAGCCGCCCAGAACACCAGGCGCACCAAAGCCCAAGCCCGCCGGATGGTCGCAGGCGCCACCGGCACCGAAGAACCCACCGAAGCCGAACGGCTCGCCGGATGGGAACGGCAAGTCGCCCGCGACGAACTCCAGGCCCTATCCCACGTCTGGCAAGACGCCCGCGCCTACGCCGCCGCCCACCCGGCTCCTGCGCACATCAGCGACGACGACAAGGCCCAGGCGGCGCAGGTCGCGGTCGCCGAGACGCAGCGGCAGCACGCCGCCTGGTCCATCTCCCAGCTGCGGTTCGAGGTCAGCCGGGCACTGCCCGTCGGCGCCACCGCCGCGATCGTCGCCGAAGTCGCCGAAATGGCCGTCGGCGGGCACGCCGGGGTCGAGGTGATCCAGGTCGCCCCCGCCCCGGACATCACCGACGTGTCCGAACTCGGAGTCCGCAAGGACGGCGCCTCGATCTACCAGCCGCCGAACAAGACCCGGTACGCCACCCTCGCCCACCTCGACCTCGAAGAAACCGTCATCCAGTACGTACGGTCTGCGATCCGCCAGCTGGTCGGCGAGGAGCAGGCCCTCGCGGTGCTCGGCGGCTCCAGCCTGAGCGGCGAGCAGCGCGACGCGGTGGTCAGGCTCCTCACCGCGGACAGGCTGATGACGCTCCTCACCGCGCCAGCAGGCGCCGGGAAGACCCGGACTATGGCCGAATTCACCCGGGCCTGGGACACCCTGACCGGCGGCCGTGTCATCGGGATCACCACCGCCGAGAACGCCGCCCGCGTCATGCTCGCAGAAGCCCGCCAGCTCGGCGCCCCGCTTGAGGCCTATAACTCCGCTGTGTTCCTGGGCAAGACCAAGGGCACCGCCGAGCTCCGCCACCCCGTCCAGATCAGCGCCGCCGACGTGCTCATCCTCGACGAATCCTCCATGCTGTCCACCACCGACCTCGCCCTCATCCTCGCCGCCGCCCGCCGCGCCGGAGCCCGCGTCATCGGCACCGGGGACATCCACCAGCTCGGCGCCGTCGAAGCAGGCGGCATGTTCCGCGCCATCGCCCGCGACCTCGGCGCCGTCGAACTGCACGAGGTGCTCCGCTTCGGTGCAGCCTGGGAACGGGACGTCTCCCTCCGGCTCCGGCAAGCCCACCGCGAAGTGTTCGCCGCCTACGACACCCACGGCCGGATCCGCCACGGCGACCACGACACCGCCTGCGCCAGGGCCGCCGCCGAATACCTCGCCGACTACCTCGCAGGCAAAGACACCCTCCTCCTCGCAGGCACCAACGCCGAAGCCGCCGACCTCGCCCGCCTCGTCCAATCCAAACTCGTCGCCCTGGGTAAGATCGGCGACCCGCGGATCCCGCTCGCCGACGGCAACCACGCCGGAACCGGCGAAATCATCCGCGCCCGCCAGAACACCGACCTCCTCATCGACGGGGAACGCCTCGCCAACCGCGACATCCTCACAGTCGCCGCGTTCGCCGGCAACGACGTCCAGGTCCGCCGCCACCTCCCCGACGGCCAATGGTCCCGCCCGTTCCTCGTCAGCCCGGACTACCTCGCCGACCATGGCGAACTCGCCTACGCCGGGAACATCCACGTCGCCCAGGGCCGCACCACCGACACCGCCCACCTGCTC
>JASHTQ010000497.1 GCA_030040475.1 Streptosporangiaceae bacterium | reverse complement strand
TACCCGGACACCCAGCGCCCTTAGCTATGGCTGGCGACGGGCGCTGGGCCGACTGGACCGACTGGACCGCTGGCGCGGTGCCGCGGCGGTGGCGGATCCGTTGCCTGTTGGCTGACCAGGGAGAACCAGGCCCACCCTGCACACACCCGCCCGCCCGGCCGGCTGACCCGCCGGCGCCACACTGCACCGGCAACCGCCCGCCCCGGGTCGCCCGGCCCGCCCGGCACCCAACTGTCCTGCCCGCGTACGGGGCTCGTGACCCACAAACCCCGCCTATCAGGGCCGGGGGGACACGGACCCCGCCGGATCACAGCCCGCGGCACACGCACCTCACAAGAACCGGCCACCCCAGCCCCGCAGGCACCCACCCCGTGCGCCGCCTCAGCGAGCCGCCGCTGCGGAATGAAACCCCGGTTTCAGCACCCGGGGAGGTACTGGAACCGGGGTTTCATTCCCCTCGGGCCGCGGCCCGAGGACCCCGGGGGGACCCCGGGGGACCCCGGGGGACCCCGGAGGCCTCGGCTGCACGACGAAGCGCTCAGCGCCACACTGGCACCGAATCCGGATGGCCACGGGGGGACGAGGGGGGCCACCGGTTGCCGGAGGACGTGGCCGGGGCACACGCACGCGTGACCTACGGTGACAGTGGTGCCAGAGAGGCTGGTGCTAGGGATACATGTCCAGGGTGAGGGAGGACTCGGTGCCGGGGATGCCTTGCTCGCCGGCGCGGCGGTCGGCCATGGCGAGCAGACGGCGGATGCGGCCGGCGATGGCGTCCTTGGTCAGCGGCGGGTCGGCCAGCTGACCCAGTTCCTCCAGGCTGGCCTGGCGATGGGCCATCCGCAGCTTGCCGGCCATCGTCAGGTGATCCGGGGCGTCGAGGCCGAGGATCTCCAGGGCGCGCTCCACCCTCGCGCCGGCGGCGACCGCGGCGCGGGCGCTGCGGCGGAGGTTGGCGTCGTCGAAGTTCGCCAGGCGGTTGGCCGTGGCCCGGACCTCGCGGCGCATCCGGCGTTCCTCCCAGGCCATGACCGCCTCGTGCGCGCCCAGGCGGGTCAGCATGGCGGCGATGGCCTCGCCGTCCCTGATCACCACGCGGTCCACGCCGCGCACGTCGCGCGCCTTCGCGTGCACCTTCAGCCGCCGGGCGGCGCCGACCAGGGCCAGCGCGGCCTCCGAGCCCGGGCAGGTGATCTCTAGCGCCATCGAGCGGCCGGGCTCGGTGAGCGAGCCGTGCGCGAGGAACGCGCCGCGCCAGGCGGCCTCGCAGTCACAGGCCGAGCCGGATACCACCTGCCTGGGCAGGCCGCGCACCGGTCGTCCGTAGGCGTCGATCAGGCCCGTCTGCCTGGCCAGGCTCTCGCCTGCCTGGCCCTTGCTCACCCGGACCAGGTAACGGCTTCCCTTCCGCAGGCCGCTCGGGGCGAGCACGACGAACTCGGCCGGATGCCCGAACACCTCGGAGATGCTCGCCCGCAGCCGCCTGGCCACGGCCCCGGTGTCCAGTTCCGCCTCGATCACGACCTTCCCCTCGGACAGGTGCAGGCCGCCGGCGAATCTGAGCAGCGTGGAGACCTCGGCCTTCCGGCAGCAGGGCTTGATCACCGGCACCCGGCTCAGCTCGTCCTTCACCACGCTGGTCATGGCCATCCGGCCTCACCCTCCCCACGCGGGCCCGTTGCCCAGGAAGATCTGTGCGCACGCCGCGGCGAGGAGCTTCGGGTCGTGGCGGGGCGTACCGTCGGCGGCGGCCACGTCGGCCGTCACCAGCCGGGCGCCGAGCATGCCCGCTGCCTTCTCCAGGTCCGACAGGCTTCCGGCGCCTGCGGCCTTGGCGTCCGCGAGGACTACGTCCACTGTAAGGGCCGGCGCGTGGCCAGCCAGGACTTCCAGGTGCTTGTGCGGCGAGAAACCGTCCGTCTCTCCCGGCTGCGGCGCCAGGTTGAGCACCACCATCCGGTGCGCGGCCGTGACATGCAGGGCACTCGCGAGCTCGGGGACAAGCAGGTGCGGCAGCACGCTGGTGAACCACGACCCCGGGCCGAACACGACCCAGTCGGCGTCGAGCACCGCGCGGATCGCTTCGGGCACCGCGGGCGGATCCGGCGGCAGCAGCGAGATGGATCGCACGTGGCCGGGGGTGGTCGCGCACTCCTGCTGTCCCCTGACCGTGCTCACCTCGTCCGGCCTGGCCGGGTCGACGCCCACGACCTCGGCGACGATGTCCAGCGGGACGGCGGCCATCGGCAGCACCCGGCCGCCGGTGCCGAGCAGCCTGCCCATCAGGTCCAGCCCGGCCACGGTATCGCCGAGCAGGTCCCACAGCGCGACGATGAGCAGGTTGCCGACGGCGTGGCCGGCCAGCTCACGGTCGCCGCCGAACCTGTGCTGGACAACCCGGCTCCAGGTGGTGCCCCACTCGTCGTCCCCGCACAGCGCGGCCAGCGCCATCCGCAGGTCACCCGGCGGCAAGACGCCGTACTGACGGCGCAGCCTGCCGCTCGAGCCGCCGTCGTCGGCGACCGTCACGATCGCGGTCAGCTGGTCCGTTACCCGCCGCAGCGCCGACAGCGACGCCGCCAGCCCGTGCCCCCCGCCGAGCGCCACCGCTCGCACGCCGTTCGTCAAATGCCTACTCCCGCCCGAGATCCCTGTGCACCACCTGGACGTCCGCCGTGACTCCGGACCCGCCGCGGGTGCCCGCGACGCGCGCGGCCAGCTCGTCGGCCATCGCCACGCTCCGGTGCTTGCCGCCGGTACAGCCGACGGCGAAGGTTACGAATCGTTTCCCCTCACGTTCATAACCCGGCAGCACAACCTTTAGCAACTCAACGTAGTGGTTCAGGAACTCTTCGGCGCCAGGCTGGGAAAGAACGTACCCGCGTACCGGCGCGTCCTGTCCCGTCATCGGGGCAAGCTCGGCGATCCAGTGCGGGTTGGGCAGGAAGCGGCAATCCGCCACGACGTCCGCGTCAACCGGCAGCCCGTACTTGTAGCCGAACGAGACAATGGACAGCCGCAGCCCGGCCGCGGTGCCGCCGCTGAAGTAGTCCCGCATCCTGGCGCGCAGCTCGTGCACGTTCAGGTGAGACGTGTCGACCACGAGATCGGCGTCGCCGCGCACCCCGCGCAGCAGTTCGCGCTCCGCCTCGATCCCGTCGGTAACCCGGCCCGCGCCCTGCAGCGGATGCGGCCGGCGCTCGCTGTCGAACCTTCGCACGAGCGTGTCCTCGGCGGCCTCGAGGAACACCACACGGGCCGCGGCCCCGCGCGCGCCGAGCTCGGTGATGGCCGACTTCAGGTCGGTGCTGAACGCGCGGCTGCGGACGTCGACCACGGCGGCCATCCGCGACACCGCCCCGTTGGACCTGGCCGCTAGGTCGACCATCGTCGGCAGCAGGCCCGGGGGCAGGTTGTCGACCACGAACCAGCCAAGATCCTCCAGCGACTTGGCCGCCGTCGAACGCCCAGCCCCGGACAGGCCGGTGATGATCACGATGTCGGTCTGGTCGTCAGGCGCTCTCATGGTCTTTTCCTTGGCCCAGCGCTCCCGCGATCGTGGCCGCCAGGCGGGGACCGATCCCCGGCACGGCCGCGATCTCCTCCACCCTTGCCGTCCTGAGCTTACGCACCGAGCCGAAGTGCCTGAGCAGCGCGGCACGCCGGGCCGGGCCGAGTCCTGGCACGTCATCCAGGGCGCTTGAGGTCGCGGCCTTGCCGCGCTTCTGCCGGTGATACGTGATGGCGAACCGGTGCGCCTCGTCGCGGACCCGCTGCAGCAGGTACAGCCCCTCGCTGCTGCGGGGCAGGATCACCGGGTACTCCTCGCCGGGCAGCCATACTTCCTCCAGGCGCTTGGCCAGGCCGCAGACGGCCACGTCGTCGATGCCAAGCTCGGCCAGCGCCCGGGCCGCCGCGGCCGCCTGGCCGGGCCCGCCGTCGACGACGACCAGGTTCGGCGGGTAGGCGAACTTCTTCCTGCCGCCCGCGTCGTCGGAGGCCTCGGGGTCACCGAGGGTGTCCAGCTCGCCGGTCTTCTCGCGTTCGGCCAGGTAACGGCGGAACCGGCGGGTAATCACCTCGTGGATGGCCGAGATGTCGTCGGTGCCGTCGATGCCCTTGATCGCGAACCTGCGGTACTCGCTCTTGCGGGCCAGCCCGTCCTCGAAGACCACCATCGACGCGACCACGTGCGTGCCCTGCAGGTTCGAGACGTCATAGCACTCGATCCGCAGCGGGGCGTCATCTAGGCCGAGCGCTTCGGTGATCTCGTTCAGCGCCTTGCTCCGCGTGGTCAGGTCGCTGGCCCGGCGGGTCTTGTGCAGGGCAAGCGTCTCGGCCGCGTTGCGGGCTACGGTCTCGAGCAGGGCCTTCTTGTCGCCGCGCCGGGGCACCCGCAGGCTGACCGGGCCGCCGCGGCGCTCGGCCAGCCACTGCATCATCGTCTCCGGGTCCGGCGGCAGTTCGGGCACCAGAACCTCGCGGGGGATGCCGGCGTTGATCGCCTCGGCCACGTCAGGAGTGTCGCCGTAGACCTGGCCGAGGAAGTGCTCGACCAGGCTCGCGGGCGTGGTGTCCTCGACCTTGTCAAGGACCCAGCCGCGCTGGCCGCGGACCCGGCCGCCGCGCACGTAGAAGACCTGGACGGCCGCCTCGAGCTGGTCTTCTGCCAGCGCGATCACGTCACAGTCGGTGCCGTCGCCGAGCACCACCGCCTGCTTCTCGATCGCCCGCTCCAGCGCCCGCAGGTCGTCGCGAAGGCGTGCCGCGCGCTCGAACTCTTCCTCCCTGGCGGCCTGCCTCATCTCGGCCTCGAGCCTGGTGGCGAAGCGGGCGGTCTGGCCGGCCATGAAGTCGCAGAAGTCCTCGGCGAGCAGGCGGTGCTCCGCCGCGGTAACCCGCTTGACGCACGGCGCGGAGCACTTGCCGATGTAGCCGAGCAGGCAGGGGCGGCCGATCTGGCCGGATCGCTTGAACACGCCGGCCGAGCAGGTGCGGACGGGGAACACCCGCAGCAGCGTGTCCACCGTCTCGCGGATGGCCCAGGCGTGGCTGTACGGGCCGAAGTACCTGGTGCCCTTGCGCTTGGCGCCGCGCATCACCATCACCCTGGGGTACTCCTCGCCGAGGGTGACGGCCAGGTAGGGATAGCTCTTGTCGTCCCGGTACCTGACGTTGAACCTCGGGTCGTACTCCTTGATCCAGGAATACTCGAGCTGGAGCGCCTCGACCTCGGTGCCGACCACGGTCCAGTCCACGCCGGCCGCGGTGGTCAGCATCGCCTGGGTCCGCGGATGCAGGCTGGCGAAATCGGCGAAGTAGGAGTTGAGCCGCTGGCGCAGGGATTTCGCCTTGCCGACGTAGATCACCCGGCCGCGCTGGTCGCGGAACCGGTAGACCCCCGGGGACTCGGGTATCTCGCCCGGCGCCGGCCGGTAGCCGTGCGGATCTGCCACGCAGTAACTTTACGCGCCCCAGGGGGCCGCAAACCGGCCTCCGGCCGGCCACGATGGCCTTCGTGGGTAACTTCTTCGCCGCGGTCGGGCGGTTCGCCGTCCGCTTCCGCTGGGCGATCATCGTGGCCTGGCTGGCCGGCTCGGCCGCGGCCATGGTGAGCCTGCCGTCGCTGTCCAGCGTGACGCAGAGCGACAACACCTCGTTCCTCCCGGCCAGCGCGCCGAGCGAGATGGCGACCGCGCTGGCATCGCCGCTGCAGGGGGCATCGCTGACCGCGGTCACCGTGGTGCTGGCGCGGTCAGGCGGGCCGCTGACCGGCGCGGACTCCGGTGCCATCGCCGGGCTGTCGGGCGCGCTGGCCCGGCTGCCGCGGGTCACCGCGGTGCGAGATGCCGGCCAGTCCGCCGACGGCCGGGCCGAGCAGCTGACCGTGCTTGCCGCGCTTGCCCAGTCCGGCGGCCTTGCCACCACGCAGCAGGCCAGCCTGGTCGCGAGCATCCGGGGCGTCATCGCCGCCGCGGCGCTGCCCGCGGGGCTGGCGGCGCACACCGCGGGACCCGTGGCCACCCGGGTGGACGACAACGCGACGTCTACGTCGTCCAGCAGCAAGGTGCAGTGGTTCTCGGTCATCTTCGTGGTGGCCCTGCTCGTCGCCGTCTTCCGCTCGGCGCTGGCGCCGCTGATAGCGGTGATGCCCGCGATCGTGGTGGTGCTTGTCACCGAGCGGCTCACCGCCGAGGCCGCCGTGGGAGGCCTCGGCGTATCGCAGATCGCCTCGCTGCTGCTGATCGTGCTTGTGCTCGGCGCGGGTACCGATTACGCGCTGTTCTTGATGTTCCGGGTGCGCGAGGAGATGCGCGCCGGGCTCGGCTGCAGGGATGCGATCGTGACCTCGGTCAGCCGGGTGGGCGAGACGATCACGTTCTCCGCCGGGATCCTCATCGCCGCCCTGCTGTCGCTGGCCACCGCCACGTTCAGCCTGTACTCCGGGCTGGCGGCACCGCTGGCGATCGGCATCGGGCTGATGCTCATCGCCGGGCTCACGCTGCTGCCCGCGCTGCTCGCGATCTGCGGCCCGGCCGCGTTCTGGCCGTCTTCTGTCGCGCCGGGCGCCGGGCGCGCCGGGTGGTGGGGGCCGGTGTGCGCGCGGATCGTGCGGCGGCCGCTCGTCACCCTGGCCGTGGGCCTTGTGGTGTTCGGCGCGCTGGCGGTGGCCTCGGCCGGCTACCTGGCGGCCGGATTCGGCGGCGCCGTGACGGCCCCGGCGGGCAGCGACTCCGCGCTGGGGAACGCGCTGCTGGCCGAGCACTTCCCGCAGACGGCGGCCAACCCGACCCTGATCGTGCTGCGGCTGCGCAGGCCGGCCTGGGCGCAGGCGGCCGCGGTGGCGGCCGCCGAGCGGCAGCTTGCGGCCGACCCGCAGTTCTCCGCGGTGTCCGGGCCGCTGGACGCCAACGGCACCGAGCTGACCGCGACGCAGTACACCGAGCTGTACGCCGCCCTCGGGCCGGCCCGCTCGCTGACCGCGGCGGTGCCGCGGGCGCACGTGCCGCTGGCCGCGTACCAGGCTTACCAGGCAAGCGGGAGTTACGTGAGCGCTGACGGGCGCACGATCTCGTTCGCGACCGGCCTGACCGCGGGCAACCCCACGACCACCGCGGCGGAGCAGTCGATCCCGGCCGTGCGGGCGGACGCGGCCCGGGCCGCGCTGGTGACCGACGCCTCCGCCTACGGCGTCACCGGGCAGGCGGCGTTCACCTTCGATGTCGCGCAGCTATCCGACAGCGACCTGCACACGGTGATCCCGATCGCCATCGCGGTCATCACGGTGCTGCTCGCCCTGGTCATGCGGAGCCTGGTCGCGCCGCTCTACCTGATCGCGTCGGTGGTGCTCTCGTACTTCTCCGCCCTCGGGCTGACCGTGCTTGTGTTCATCAAGGCAGCGAGGCAGCCGGGGCTGACGTTCATCTTGCCATTCCTGCTTTTCGTGTTCCTGCTGGCGCTCGGCGAGGACTACAACATCCTGGTCATGACGCGGATCAGGGAGGAATGCCACGAGCTGCCGCTCCGCGAGGCCGTGGGTCGGGCGCTGCGGGTCACCGGCACCACGGTGACCTCGGCCGGGCTGGTGCTCGCGGGCACCTTCGGGGTCCTGGCGGTGGTGGGCTCGGGCAGCGCCGGGGCGCAGAACGTGCGGACGATCGTCGACGTCGGGGTCGGTCTCGCGCTCGGCGTGCTGATGGACACGTTCGGTGTACGGACGCTGCTCGTGCCGGCGGCTGTCGTGCTGATCGGCCGGTGGAACTGGTGGCCGTCCCGGCTCAGCTCGGGCCCGCCGCCCGGCCTCGATGCGCCGCAGCCGCCCGACGACCAAGTGGGCGTCTTTACAAGTATCAAGTTATTACTTAAGCTGACGCCCAGAACCTGGGGGCTCGCCGGATCTGACGAGGGGCACGGCATGGCACAGACGAATACCGTCGTCGAGCTCGGCGCCGAGTACTTCCAGGAGCCCTACTCCGCGCACGAGCGGCTGCGCGCGCAGCGCCAGGTCTCGCAGGTGATCCTGCCAGGAGGCGGGGCTCCCGTCTGGCTGGTCACCGGGTACGCCGAGGTACGCGCGGCGCTTGCCGATCCGCGGCTGAGCAAGAGCCCGCCGGGCTGGCATCCCGACCCGGACTCGATCTTCGGCGCGCTCGACGTGCACATGCTCAACAGCGACCCGCCGGATCACGGGCGGCTGCGCAGGCTGGTGAACAAGGCTTTCACCGCCCGCAGGGTGGAGGAACTCAGGCCCAGGATCACGGTGATCACCGCGGCTCTGCTCGACGAGATCTCGACGGAGCGCGAGGTGGACCTGCTGGCCGCGTTCGCCTTCCCGTTGCCGATCACGGTGATCTGCGAGCTGCTCGGCATCCCCGTGGCGGATCGGGACGACTTCCGGGCCTGGTCGGCCAGCATCGTCTCGAATACGGTCACGCCCGAGGTGTTCATGGAGCATGGCACCGCGATGGTGCGCTATTTCAGGGCACTGATCGCCGCCAAGCGCCAAGCCCCCGCCGACGACCTGCTGTCCGCGCTGATCCTGGCGCGGGACGAGGGAGACGGCTTGCGCGAGGCCGAGCTGATCTCGATGGTGTTCCTGCTGCTCGTGGCCGGGCACGAGACGACGGTCAACCTGATCGCCAGCGGCATGCTCGCGCTGCTGCTCAACCCCGGCGAGCTGCGCAGGCTGCAGGCCGATCCCTCGCTGCGCGGCGCCGCGGTGGAGGAACTCCTCAGGTACACCAGTCCGGTGAACCACGCCACCTACCGGTTTGCCACCGAGCCGATCGAGATCGGCGGGACGCGCATCGGCTGCGGCGAGGCCGTGATCGTCGCGCTGAGCTCAGCGAACCGGGATCCGGCCCGGTTCGCCGACCCGGATCGGCTGGATCTGGGCCGGGACAGCTCGGGCCAGCTGGCGTTCGGGCACGGCATCCACTACTGCCTTGGCGCGCCGCTGGCCCGGCTCGAAGCGGAGATCGCGTTCGGCGCCCTGCTGGACAGATTCGGCTCGATGACGCTCGCGGTACCCCCCGAGTCGCTGCGCTGGCGGCCTAGCACCCTCATCCACGGCCTGGAATCCCTCCCGGTGCGGCTGATCCCTTAGCGCGGGAGGTACACAGGTTGCCTGAGCCGACTGATCGCCGGCGGCTGCCGCTGCTGGAGGACGAGGACCTGACCGGTGAGGCGGTTATCGAGCCGAGCCGGCTGATCCGTGCGGTCGACACGCCGGCGGTCGCCGTGGCGTGCTTCTTCCGGGACGTCGTGCAGGAACTCTCTAGCCGGGCAGACGCGAGGGCGGTGTGCCGTCTGCACAGCGAGATGGGCCCGGCATCGTTGTGGGAGATCGAGCACCGGGGTGCGCGGCTGGGCGTGTTCCATCCCGGCGTCGGCGCGCCGCTGGCCGGCGCCATGCTCGAGCAGGTCATTGCCCGCGGAGTCCGCGCAGTCATCGCCTGCGGCGGGGCGGGGGCGCTGGTACCGGAACTGGTGATGGGACACGCGGTGATCCTGACCGGCGCTGTGCGCGACGAGGGCACGTCCTTCCACTACCTGCCGGCCGGCCGGGTGGTCTCGGCCGACCCGGGCCCGGCTGAGCGGCTGGCCGACGCGCTCGGCGCCGCCGGCGTGGAGACGATGCGCGGCCTGAGCTGGTCGACGGACGCCATCTACCGCGAGACCCGGGCCCGGGTCTCGCGCCGGGTGGAGGAAGGGTGCCTGGTCGTCGAGATGGAAGCGTCCGCGCTGATGGCGATCGCCCGCTACCGCTGCATCCCGTTCGGCGAGGTGGTGATGGCGGGTGATTCGCTGGCCGGCCGGGAGTGGGAGCACCGCGGGTGGATGACAGCTGAGTCGGCGCGCCGGCAGTTGTTCTCCTCGGCCGCGGACGCCGCGGTCGAGCTGACGAGGTGAGCACGGTTCGGGCTGCGACGTGCCGCCGGATAAGCTATCGGTGCAATGCCAGGAGAATTACTATCAGGACGACGACGAAGATCCAGAAGGCCTTCGAAGTGTGGTGTGCCCGGATCTTCTGGAGCTCGGGGATCTGGCCCCTGGCCATGCGCTTGATTCGTTCCACGTCCTGCCACGACCTGTGCATGAGCTTCCAGTGCCAGCCCACCCACACGCCGATGCCGGCCATGATGAGGAAAACGGCGGACACGCCATTACCGTACGACGCGCCAGGCTGGGTCTAATGGCGCAAATGACGCAGCGGTACCGGCTCATATGCACATTGCATTGAAAGCTGCATGACCGGCTTCAGGCTGATGGTATACCAATTTCGTGGGACGGCTGACGGAAGTTGCGCCCGGGGTGCTGGTGGCGACCAGTTCGTTCGCGCTGACGACGAGCACCGTGGTGGCCGGGGCGGGCGGGAAGTGCCTGGTGATCGATCCGGGCGTGACGGTGGCCGAGACGGCCGCGCTGGCGGCTGAGCTCGCGGAGCGCGGGCTGAGGCCGGCGGTGGCCTGGTCGACGCACCCGCACTGGGATCACGTGCTGTGGTGCCGGGAGCTTGGCGACCCGCCGCGGTACGCCGCGCCGGCCGCGGTCCAGATCGCCGAGACCGAGCGGGCGGGCATGGTCGAGGGGATGCAGGCGTCCGCGCCCGGGCACGACCTCGAGCTGTTCGGCAGGCTGACGGCGCTCGGCGCGGCGGCCATCGCCTGGGACGGCCCGACGGCCCGACTGATCGTGCACGACGGTCACGCGCCGGGCCACGGCGCGGTGTTCCTGCCGGAGGCCGGCCTCCTCGTGGCCGGCGACATGTGCTCCGACGTGGAGATCCCGCTGCTGGACACGGAGGCGCAGGACGCGTTCGGCGACTACCGGGCGGGTCTGGCTGCCCTGGCGGCGGTGCCCGGCGTGCGCCAGGTGGTACCCGGCCACGGGCACGTCGGGGACGCCGGCGAGTTCCGCAGGCGGCTGGCGGCGGACTCCGGCTACCTGGACACCCTGGCCCTCCTGGAGCCGTTCGAGGATCCCAGGATCACCGAGGGCTGGATGCGCGAGGCGCACGACAGCCACCTGCGGTACATGCGCGCTCGGGCCTTACCTGAGGATGGCAACTCGGGAGTCGCGCTTTCTTTTGGGGAGCACGCCCTTTCGTTCGGAATAAAAATGATTTTTTGGTGCGGTCTCAGGTTAGGTGGACGTAGTCATAATCAAAGGGCTTGCCGTTAATGCCGTTTCGCGGCGGGGCGATCCAGGCGGCGATCTTGCCGCGCTCGTGGACCGGGCGCATGAGCGAGCGGACGTGGATCTTGTCGACGTCGGTGGGCAGCCACTCGCCCTTGCGGCGCTGCCATTCGTCGGCGGCGATCAGCTCGCCGGCGGGGGTGGCGGCGACGGCGGCGAACGCGCCGACCCGGCGGTTGAACGCCACGTGCGGCAGGCTGAGACGGTGCGCCAGGCCGGCGTCGGCGAGGATCTTGTTCCACCGGTTGACGCCGCCGCGGCAGTCGGCGATGTACTGGCGGCGCAGGTCGGTGTTGAGGCCGGTCAGCGCGGCCACCTCGACCTCCGCCACCTCGCCGTCGACCAGCGCGTCGACCATCATCGCGTCGTCGGTGAGGCGGTGGTCGTCCTGGCGCCGCTCCTCCGACCAGCGGCCCTTGAGCCCGGCGGTGTAGTAGTTCGCGACGTTGGTGGACGTCTCGCCGCCGAACAGGTCGAGCGAGACCGAGTAGTGGAAGTTCAGGTACTTCTGGATCACCGGGAGCGGGATGACGCCGTGGGCCGCGACGTCGTCGGTGTCGTTCTCCACCATCACCTGCGCGGTCCGCTCCACCACGCGGTCCACCCCCGTGGTGCCGACCATCATGTGATGGGCCTCCTCCTTCAGCATGAACTCGCAGGTCCGCGAGAGCGGGTCGAAGGCGGACTCCTTCAGCGTGCCGAGCTGGTACTTGCCGTCCCGGTCGGTGAAGTAGGTGAACATGTAGAAGCTGAGCCAGTCCGGGGTTTCCTCGTTGAAGGCGCCGAGGATCCGCGGCGCGTCCTGGCTGCCCGAGTTGCGGTGCAGCAGTTCCTCGGCCTCCTCGCGGCCCTCGCGGCCGAAGTAGGCGTGCAGCAGGTACACCATCGCCCACAGATGGCGGCCCTCTTCCACGTTGACCTGGAACAGGTTGCGCAGGTCGTACAGGCTGGGCGCGGTCGCGCCGAGGTTGCGCTGCTGTTCCACCGAGGCGGGTTCGGTGTCGCCCTGGATGACGATCAGCCGCAGCAGGTCCGAGCGGTACTCGCCGGGCACCTGCTGCCAGGCGGGCTCGCCCTTGTGCTGGCCGAAGCCGATCTGGCGATCCGGGTCCCGCTCGGCGAGGAAGATGCCCCACCGGTAGTCGGGCATCGGGACGTGCGCGAAGTGCGCCCAGCCCTCGCGGCCCACGTTGACGGCGGTGCGCAGGTAGACGTCCTGGGTCGGCAGGGTCGGGCCCATCGACGCCCACCAGTTGAGGAAGTTGGGCTGCCAGGACTCAAGCGCCCGCTGCAGCCGCCGGTCCTCGCGCAGGCCGACGTTGTTCGGGATCTTGTCGGCGTAGTCGGGTGCCTGCGACATGGTGATCAGACTCGCTTCCTGTCGAAGGTGGCGCGCTGCCCGGTGCCGAACCTGCGCAGCGCGCCGTCCGGCCCCGAGGCGTTCGGCCGGGTGAAGATCCAGTTCTGCCAGGCGGTGAGCCGGCCGAAGATCTTGGTCTCGATGGTCTCCGGGCCGGCGAAGCGGTAGTTCGCCTCGAGCCCGGACAGGGCGTCGGGGCTGAAGCTGGTGCGCTCCTCGAGCGCGATCCGGACCTCGTCGTCCCAGTCGAGGTCGTCGGGAGCGAAGGTGACCAGGCCGAGCCGTTCGGCTTCCCCGGCCTGGAGCGGCTCGCCGGCCCGTTCCTCGACCGCGGCCAGGCCCTTGCCGTCGCCGAGGTAGCGGGTCTGCAGCCTGGTCAGGCCGTTGCCCATCGGCAGCGGGCCGAGGTTCATCGGGCCGACGGTGATCGCGGCCTCGGTTGCGTCGCCGGCGTCCTCGAGGGTTCCGGCGAGCATATACGAGCGGTCGGCGGCCAGCGCCAGCTCCAGCAGGGAGCCCGCGAAGCAGCTGCCAGGCTCGATCAGCGCGACCAGGCTGCGGCTGGTCACGTCCAGGCGCTTCAGCGTCCGCTTGAGGTAGTGGACGATCTCGCTGGCCAGCCAGTCGTCGCGGTTGTCGAGCAGCAGCCGGTCGTGGGCGAGGACCTGGTTCGCGTCGCCGCGGGTGCGGAAGACCAGGGTGCCGAGCTCGAGCTCGTTGGTCCGCAGGTCGAGGATCAGGTCGTCGAGTTCCCTGGTCATCGCCAGCGTCCAGAAGGCGGCGCCCTGCTCGTGCAGCGCCGTCTTGCCGGGCGCCGCCGCGTCCGGGCCGGTGACGGTGATCTCGGCGACGCCGCGGTCGTGATCGAGGTCGGCGGCGACGTGGCGGTAGGCGATCCGGGTGTCGGTGCGGGTCTTGTCCAGCGGGGTGAGCTCGATGCCTGCGGTGTCCGCCGGGCGGGGCGAGCGCGCGGCGAACTGGGCGGCCCGGTCGGCGACGGCCTGCGGCCAGGTCGCCCGCGGCACCGCCTCGTCGACCAGGCGCCACTGCACGGCCTTCTTCCCGGCCAGGCCCTCGGGCCTGGTGGCGAAGTAGTCGGCCAGGTCGCGGCGGACGTGCCGCTTGTCGGTGACCCGGGTCAGGCCGCCGGTGCCCGGCAGCACGCCGAGCAGCGGCAGCTCCGGCAGCGCCACCGCCGACGACCTGTCGTCGATGAGCATGATGTAGTCGCAGGCCAGCGCCAGCTCGTAGCCGCCCCCAGAGGCGGTGCCGTTCACCGCGGCAAGCCACGTCTGGCCGGAATGGGCGGTGGCGTCCTCGATCCCGTTGCGGGTCTCGTTGGTGAACTTGCAGAAGTTCACCTTCCACGGGTGCGGCGCGGCGGCCAGCATGCGGATGTTCGCCCCGGCACAGAAGACCTTCTCCTTGCCGCTGGTCAGCACGACGGCGCGCACCTGCGGGTGCTCGAACCGCAGCCGCTGCACCGCGTCGTACAGCTCTATGTCGACGCCGAGGTCGTAGGAGTTCAGCTTCAGCTCGTAGCCGGGACCGAGCCCGGCCCGCTCGTCCACGTCCATGGTCAGCGTCGCGACCGGGCCGTCGGTCGCCAGCCGCCAGTGCCGGTAGCGGGCGGGATGGGTGCGGAAATCGACCCTGGGGTCAGGCATGGGCAGCCTCCTCGACCTCCTCGACCGGGAGCAGGAGTGCCGAGGCGGGCTCGGCGCCGAGGCTCACGGTGTAGTGGGTGGGCTTGAGCTCCGCGGGCGGCGCGTCTACCTGCCCGTTGCCGGGATTGCGGGCGAAGCGCGGATGCGCTCCCCCGGCCAGCAGCAGCCTGATCCGGTGGCCGCGGCCGAACCGGTGCGCGGCGGCGAGCAGCGACACCCTCGTGGTCCCGGCCAGCGGGTCGGCGTCGGTCAGCCGGACGATGCCGTCGCAGACGTTGCGCGACCGGCCGTGGGTGTCCACGTCGGACAGCCGGGCGAACAGGTCGGCGTGCGGGTTGTCGCGCGTCATGGCGATCTCCGCGGTCACCTCGCCGATCACCTCGACGGGGTCATCCAGCGGCTGCGTCGAGAAGACGAGCACGTCGGAGCGCTGCTCGAGCGGCCGGTTGTCGCGGACGCCCGCGGTCAGCGACAGGGTCGCGCCGCCGACCGACGGGGTCGGGTCGGACGGGTCGTAGCGGAATCCGGTCTGCGTGCCGTCGGCCGGCGGCTGCGGGGCGAGGGTGCCGAGCGGGCCGAGGTACCACCGCTGCGGCGCGGTTTTCTTGGGCGGCCAGTCGGGGAGTTCCCGCCACTGCCCGCCGCCCGCGTCCTTGGCCGCGCCGACCCAGATGCGGACGGGGCCGTAGGTCCTGGCTTCTTCGGTGCCCGTGCCT
>JASHTQ010000052.1 GCA_030040475.1 Streptosporangiaceae bacterium | reverse complement strand
CGAGCTGATCGCCAAGGGCGCGATGGGCTTCACCTTCGCCTTCCACACCGACGACATCCAGGGCCTGTTCGAGTCCCTGAAGGCGCACGGCGTCACCGACTTCACCCAGGAACCCACCGAGCACTTCTACGGGACCGACATGGGGGTCCGCGACCCGTTCGGCAACCAGATCCGGATCATCCAGCCGCCGAAGGCCGTCGGCTAGGCGCCGGCCGCGCCGGGTACCGCGCCCGGGCGATCCACCGCAGCGGCAGGATCCGCGGCGGCCCCCGCCCGCCGGCGATGGCCAGCGCGGCCACCGACCACAGCGCCAGCGTGCTGCCGATGCCCACCGCCACCGGGTCGTGATACCTGGCCGCGAGGTTGACGATCACGATGTCCGACAGGCCACCGAGCTCAGCCAGCGCGATCACGCCGCCGCCCCGGCGAACACCCCGCTCGGCCGGTACCGGGTACCCAGCACCAAGCTCGCCAGCCCGGAAGTGTCCGGCAACTCGACGCCGAAGACCGTGCAGAAGACTATCGCGGCAATCAGCAGGCCTGACACGTGATCACCTCCCGGCTAGCGCAGCCGGGCAGGATCCGCCGCGCCGGCATAGCGACGCTATGCCGGCCGGCAGGCTGCCGCACGCCTCCGGCGATCGGGTTAGCCGACCGTCACAACCGTTAATGCCCGGTGCCCGACCGGGCCGGCCTGGGCACGGGTGGGTGGAACGGGGTGGCACGGGATGGACCGCCTCGTTCTGCGAAGGCCGAAGACTGGGAGCTGATCACCATGACCGCAATGCCGCCGGAGCCTGACGTCCCCGTGCAGCCCTTCGGGACTCCGCCTGCCCGGCAGCGCCTGGTCAGCAGGCTCCCGGTCTGGCAGATCGTCGTCAGCCTCATCAAGCCCGCCCTGTGGACGGCGGCCGCGGTGATCATACTTGTCGGCGCGGTGCTCGAGCTGACGATCGACAACGTCCCCGGCGCCATTGTGTGCCTCCTTGTCGGCGGCCTCTCGGTGTGGTTCGCCTACCGGTCCTGCAAGCGCTGGGTCCGCCGGTTCCTCAGCTAAGACCGGCGATGGCCGCCAGCACCCCGGAGCTGCCTGCCCGCACACCCGCCCTGGCCCCGCCGTAGCCCCCTGGCCCGCCGCGGTCCCTGGCCCCGCCGCGGCGGAGCTATCCTGGCGTGAGGTGCGGTGGAGGGGCTCGCCGCCCGGCGCCCGGCGACCTGGCCGGGCAAGGTTGCAAGCGGCGCCGCCGCCAACGGTCCCTACCAGGCGCAGGTGTGACGCGGGTAGGAGGACGGCCGGATGCCGAACGGCAATGACGAGCTGGCGACCGCCCTGGACGAGCTGGCCGCTCTCGGCACGGAGCGAGACCGCGAGCAGCTCGGCACGGTTCGCGGCCGGCTGGACGAGGCGCGGCTGCGGGTCTTGGTCGCCGGCGAGGCCAAGCGGGGCAAGAGCACGCTGATCAACGCGCTACTCGGCCGTCCGGTGCTGCCCGCGGGGGTGACGCCGCTGACGGCGGTGACCACGACCGTCAGGTACGGCGAGGATCCGCGCGTCCAGGCGGTGTTCCAGGACGGTCACGAGGAGAAGCACCCGCTGGGCGCGCTCGCCGACCTGGTCACGGAGCGCGGAAATCCGTCCAACCGCCGCCACATCGCCGGCGTGACCGCGTACCTGGACGCGCCGATGCTGGCAACCGGGGTCGAGCTGGTGGACACGCCGGGCACCGGGTCGGTGTTCGAATGGGATACCCAGACGGCGCACGCGGCGCTTGAGTCGATGGACGCGGCGATATTCGTGCTCACCGCCGACCCCCCGGTGTCGGCCAGCGAGCGGGACCTGCTGGCCCGGGTGGCCGGCCTGTCGGTGACCACCTTCGCCGTGCTGAACAAGGCCGACCGCCTCGACGAGGCAGAACTGGCCGAGGCACTCGACTTCACCCACAGGGTCCTCGTCGCGGCCGGCCAGCACGGCAAGGTCTATCCGATGTCGGCGCGCGCCGCCCTGAATCGCCAGGACGCGGGCTTCGCCGCGTTCGAGGCCGACTTCACCGCGTACCTGGCGTCCCGGCGGGAGTCTGACCTGCGCGCCTCCGCGGTCGCCCACGCGCGTCGGATCGCGAGTTCCCTGCTCGACGAGGTGGCGCTGACCCGCAGGGCGGCCGAGATGCGCTTCGGCGACGCGGCGGCGCGGGTGGCACGGTTCAGCGACCGCTTGGATGAGGCGGTCGTGCACGGCCGGGATGCCGTGGCGGTCGTCAACGCCGAGTCGGCCGGCCTGCTCCGCCGCCTCAACGAGGCCGCCGCCGAGGCCGGGCCGCGGCTCGGCCGCGAAATCGCCGGGCAACTCGACGGCGAACTGGGCGCCGCGTCCGCCGCCGAGATCGAGCGGCAGGGCCGGGAGCGGCTGGCCGCGCTCACCGTGACGGCCGCCGAAGCCTGGCGGCAGCGCCAGGCGCAGGCCATCGAGCTGGGGCTGGCCCAGCTGGATACGAGGCTGACCGCGGGCCTGAAGGCCGAGCTCGACGTGCTGCGGGACTCGGCCGCGGAGTTGCTCGGTCTGGACCTCGCGGTCCCCGAGCCGGGCGGGAGGCTCGCGGAAAACCGGCGGTTCTTCTACGCCACCGCGACGGACGTCGGCCAGACCGACCTGCTGGCCGGAGCGGTCCGGCGCCGGCTGCCCGGCGAGTTCGGCAGGCGGACGGCCAGGGAGCACCTGCGCCGGGACGCTGCCCAGCTGGTCGACAGCCAGGTCGGCAGGGCGCGAGGCGACCTGCAGTACCGGCTCAGCGAGGCGACGCGGGCACTGGCGCGAGTGGTCGAGCAGCGTTATGCCGACGGCACCGACCGCATCCGTGCCGCGCTGCGGGCCGCCGCCGACCTGCGTGCCGCGTCCGCTGCCCAGGTCGCTGACGGGGAGCGCGCACTAACCGAACGAGAGGCGGCCGTGCGTCATGCCCTCGCCTTGCTGGACGCGGCCTCGGCGCCGGGGACCGCGACGCCGCAGTAGCCCCCGATCCGCCAGCGCCGCAGGAACGGGGTGCGCCCGCCCGGGTGCCGCAGCGGGATGCCCGCGCGGCGCATGAAACCGCGGACGGTCATCGCCGGCTGCCCGGTCAGCAGCTCGATGTGGTTCAGCCCGGCCCCGCAGGCCCAGTACAGCTCCTTCACCAGCGGCGCGGTCAGCGGGACAGGCCGGGGGAACCGTTCCCAGATCGGCCCGCCGGGCGGGACCTGCTTGATGTCGTGCGCGCTCAGCACCGAGGCGATGAGGTCGTCCGCGTACAGCGCCCTGACCAGCTCGATCTCGTCCCGGCCCGGTGCCGGGACGGCTCCGCCCGTCCGCACGGGCACGCCGAGAGCGTGCGCGCTGCGCAGCACGGTGTTGGCGGAGACCCCGACCAGCCTGCCGATCTCCGCCGCCGTCAAGCCCAGCTGCTCGTACAGGTCGTGCAGCACCGGGGCCGGTATCGTGCGGCGATCCTCGCGGTTCCAGCCGCCGCGGCTGCGGACCTGCACGCCGTAGCGGCGGAGCCGGTCACGGACCGTCCGCTCCGGCAGGCCGGTGAGCGCGCCGACCTGCCGTGAGCTGAACCGGTAGACCTCGTACAACTCCGTCATGAGCCGTGCCAGGCCCGCCGGGTCGGATCGCCGGACCGGCCGCAGACGACCGGAGCCGCGGGGCCGCAGCGGCACCGCGGCCCGATGCAGTGCGCGCGTCACCTGCTGCCGGCTGAGCCCGGTGAGCTCGGCAATCCGGTACGTCGACAGCCCGTCGCAGGTGTAGAGGTGCGCCAGCCGCTCCGGCGTCGCGGTGTCGTCCTGGGTTCCGGCAGAACAGTAGCCACATTGCGCAGCCTGGCCGTCGCCGGGCACGCGCGCAAAATAGGAGTAACGGTCCTGCATGTACGTGCGGCCTCCCACCCACGTAGGGCAGGGACCGTTGGCGATGACCGCGCTCTACGGCGGGCCCCTCCGCCGCTTTCAGCTTCAGGATAGGTAAGGGGCTCTGGCCAGTAAAGGGCGAGCCGTAACCGTGCGATACAGTCGGTCCAGGTGATGAAGCTCACCTGAACTGCCGACGTGGCTGATGGCTTCTGCCCTACTACGTGCGAGCGGAGGCGCGGGTGAGCTCGGCGGGACCGTTCTCGAGTATCCTCTTCGACCGGCCCGCGGCACCCCAGCGCGAAGATCCCTCGGTGTTCGCCGACCTTAACCTCGACCAGATCTTCGCCGCGGTGGCGGCCGGGCGGGACGAGTACCGCCTCGCGCCGTACTTCCGGATCCCGCTGCACGACGTGGCGGCGGTGCAGTACCGGCAAGAGATACAGCGGGACCTGGAGGGCGAGGCGCTCCGCGCGGCGGTGGCGGAGTTCGCGGCGCGGATGCGCGAAATGCGCAAGCATCTGGCCCAGGCGAAGAAGCTCCGCAACAAGCACCAGAAGGAACGCTGGTTCCTCGACGCGGCAGGCATCTACTGCCGGGCGGTCGGCGCGCTGACCGACTCGCTCTGCGGGTTCGACCTCGGCTCGGCCGGGTTCACCTCGTTCCGTGACTACCTGCAGGGCTATGTCAAGTCGGCGGCGTTCACCGGCCTGGCCGACGACGTGGACAAGGTCACCGGCGCGCTTGCCACGGTGCGCTACTGCGTCACCATCAAGGGCAGCAAGGTCAGGGTCGCCAGGTACGAGGGCGAGGCCGACTACAGCGAGCAGGTCCGGCAGACGTTCGCGAAGTTCGCGAGCGCGGAGGCCAAGGACTACCGCGTCGGGTTCCGCGAATGGCCGGACATGGATCACGTGGAGGCCCGCATCCTGGCGCTGGTCGCCAGGCTGTTCCCGGACGTCTTCGCCGCGCTCGACGACTTCTGCGCCCGCCACTCCGCCTACCTCGACGCCACGATCCGTGTCTTCGACCGGGAGGTCCAGTTCTACGCCGCGTACGCCGATTTCATCGCGCCGATGAAGGCAGCCGGGCTGGACTTCTGCTACCCCGCCGTGTCCACGGAGTCCAAGCAGGTCAGCGTGCGGGACGCGGTCGATCTCGCGCTGGCCGCCAAGCTCATCCCCCGGGCCGCCGCGATCGTGCGCAACGACTTCCGGCTGGCCGGCCAGGAACGCGTCCTCGTGGTCACCGGGCCGAACCACGGCGGCAAGACCACGTTCGCGCGCGCGTTCGGCCAGCTGCACTATCTGGCCAGCCTCGGTTACCCGGTCCCGGCCCGTCAGGCGAGCCTGTTCCTGCCTGACCGGGTGTTCACCCACTTCGAGCGCGAGGAGGACCTGGCCACGCTGCACGGCAAGCTCGAGGACGAGCTGGTCAGGATCCGCGAGGTGCTGGAGCAGGCGACCGGGAGCAGCGTGGTGGTGATGAACGAGAGCTTCGCCTCCACCACGCTGCACGATGCCCTGCTCGTCGGCGACCGGGTGCTGAACCGGATGACCGCGCTGGGCCTGCTCGGCGTCTACGTCACCTTCGTCGATGAGCTGGCGTCGCTGAACGAGGCCTGCGTCAGCATGGTCGGCGCGGTGGTCCCCGACGACCCGGCCGAGCGGACATACAAGATCGTCAGGAGGTCGGCCGACGGCCTGGCTTACGCGGCCGCGATCGCGGCCAAGTACGGCCTGGGCTACGCCCAGCTCGGGGAGCGCCTAGCCGCCCGGGGAAAGACCGCCCGGGAGCAGACCGCCCGGGAGAGGACAGCGTGAAAGCCTTCCTCATGCACCCCGACCGCGACTTCGATACCAGGCGCGCCCTGCCGCCGAACGAGCCGGACCTGGCCAAGGACCTGGAACTCGACGTCCTGCTGCAGGTCATGGCGGGCGACGACAAGTTCCTTTCCGGCGTGGCCAGGCTGGCCCTGCACTCGGGCCTGACGAGCCGGGAGGAGATCGTCTACCGGCAGCACGTGCTAGCCGACTGCATCGCCGAGCCCCAGATAGTCAAGGACCTCTACCAGGTCGCGGAGACGGCGCTCACCGAGGAGAAGAAGGTCATCGGCTTCCTGTTCCGCGACTCGCCGGAATCCGTCCTGCACCGGGCCAGGCAAGTCATGCAGCTGTTCGTGGACAAGCTGCGCCGGCTGCGGAGCATCGGCGACGCGAACGCCGGACGGCTGCGATCCGAGGGGTTCACCCGGTTCTTCGCCATGCTGGCCAGCGAGCTAGACGACGAGTACCTCGCCGAGATCCAGGCCCACCTGGACGAGCTGGCGTTCCGCCGCGGCACGCTGATCAGTGCCAGGCTGGGCGAGGGGTGCAAGGGCGTCGGGTACGTCCTGCGCAGGCATCCCGATCAGGGCTGGCGGGACCGCAGGCGCAGGGACCGGTCCGGGTACACCTTCGTGCTGCCGGAGCGGGACGAGAACGGAATGCGGACCCTGTCGGGCCTGAACGACCGCGGGCTGAACGGCACCGCCAGCGCGCTTGCCCAGTCCGTCGACCACATCCGGAGCTTCTTCCAGCTGCTCCGCGCCGAGCTTGGCTTCTACCTCGGCTGCCTGAACCTCCGCGACGAGCTGACCGCCAGCGGCGAGCCGACCTGCTTCCCCGTCCCGGCCGCCCCGCAGACCGAGCGCCTGTCCGCCCGCGGGCTGTATGACCCTTGCCTCGCCCTGCACCCTGACATCACAAGGACGGTCGGCAACGAGGTGGCCGCGGACGGCAAGCGGCTGGTCATGATCACCGGCGCGAACCAGGGCGGCAAGTCCACCTTCCTGCGCAGCCTGGGCCTGGCCCAGCTGATGATGCAGGCGGGCATGTTCGTGGCGGCCGAATCGTTCACCGCGAGCACGGCGACCGGGATCTTCACCCACTTCAAGCGCGAGGAAGACGCCGCGATGGACCAGGGGAAGCTCGACGAGGAACTGGCCAGGATGAGCGGGATCGCGAGCCAGATCGGGGCCGGCGGCCTGCTGCTGTGCAACGAGTCGTTCGCCTCGACCAACGAGCGCGAGGGCTCCGAGATCGCCCGCCAGATCATCCGCGCGCTGACCGAGGCGGGCATCCGGGTCGTGTTCGTCACGCACCTGTACGACCTGGCACAAGGCTGCTTCGCCGGGAACGACCAGGCGTCGCTGTTCCTCCGCGCGGAGCGGCACCCCGACGGCCACCGCACCTTCCGCCTCCGCCCCGGCGAACCCCTCCCGACCAGCCACGGCCAGGACCTCTACCGCCAGGTCTTCGGCGCGTCCAGAGCAGAATTATCTGCCCGAACGTGGCTTTTCTCAGATTTATTCAGAACGAGAGGTGGTGCGCGGCCCAGGAACCGTTGCCGTCCCGCCGTCGGCTGCGACCTCGACCACGCCGCCCCCCTGGCGCCCAGCGCCGCCGGTGACGCTCCATGAGTGCCGGCGGGGGTCGGCGTAGAACCGCATGAGCTGGCTGGCGTCGGCCGCGCTGACCAGCCCCGCCTCCTGCGCGCTGGCCAGGACCTGCGGATAGCTGGTGATCGCGCGGATCGGCCAGGGCGCCAGCCGGGCGCGCATCTCCGGGAAGTTCCAGTTGGCGATGGACTGGACGCCCGCTATCCCCATCCCGGTCTCGGC
>JASHTQ010000496.1 GCA_030040475.1 Streptosporangiaceae bacterium | reverse complement strand
CGCGCGGCCGCGGACTCCAGCGGCCTGCCCCTGTTCCGCTACCTCGGCGGGCCGAACGCGCACGTGCTGCCCGTGCCGATGATGAACATCATGAACGGCGGCGTGCACGCGGATAACAACGTCGACGTCCAGGAGTTCATGATCACCCCGATCGGCGCGGCGACCTTCGCCGAGGCCCTGCGCTGGGGAGCGGAGGTTTACCACGCGCTGAAGTCCGTGATCAAGCAGCGCGGCCTTTCCACTGGCATCGGCGACGAGGGCGGGTTCGCGCCCGACCTCGACCACAACAGGGCGGCACTGGACCTGATCGTCGAGGCGATCGGCAAGGCGGGCTTCACCCCAGGTCGGGACGTCGCGCTGGCCATCGACGCCGCGGCCTCGGAGTTCTACGCCGACGGCAGCTACCGGTTCGAGGGCAAGCCGCAGACGGCGGCTGACATGACCGGTGTCTACGCCGAATGGCTGAACGCCTACCCGATCGTGTCGCTCGAGGACCCGCTGGCGGAGGAGGACTGGCCGGGCTGGCGGGAGCTTACCGCGAGCCTCGGCGACCAGGTGCAGGTCGTGGGCGACGACATCTTCGTGACCAACCCGGAGCGGATCGGCCGCGGCATCGAGGAGCGGACGGCGAACTCGCTGCTGGTCAAGCTCAACCAGATCGGGTCGGTCACCGAGACCCTGGACGCGGTCAGCCTGGCGCACCGGGCCGGGTTCAGCTGCGTGATCAGCCACCGGTCCGGTGAGACCGACGACACCACGATCTCCGACCTCGCGGTGGCGACGAACTGCGGCCAGATCAAGACCGGCGCGCCGGCCCGCGGCGAGCGGGTGGCGAAGTACAACCAGCTGCTCCGGATCGAGGAGCTGCTGGGCGACGCGGCGGCGTACGCGGGAGCGGGAGCATATCCGAGGTTCGCGGCGCGGAGCGACCGGGCCGGAACGGGTTGATGTCCGGGCCGGCCGCCGTCCCCCGGGCGACCCGGCTGACCGGCCGGGCCGCGGTCCTTGCCGTAGTGATCTGCGCGATCGCGCTGAGCCTGGCATATCCGGTTCGTGAGTACGTGGCCCAGCGGCGGCAGATCGACCAGCTGGTGGCTGAACAGCAGACGATGCAGGCCCAGGTGAAAGGTCTAGAGGCAGAGCAGGTCAGGCTCTCCAGCCGTGCGTATATCGAACAGCTGGCCCGCCAGGATCTCGACATGTGCTTCCCCGGCACGCAGTGCTACGTGATCGAGGGCGGCCCGTCACCGGCCGGTAACGTGAGCACCCGGCAGGCGGGACCGGCGGCCTGGTACGACAAGCTGTGGCGATCGGTCCAGCAGGCCGACAACGGCGCCGCGAAGTGATAGCGCCGCGGGACGCGGCGGTCATCGCCGCTCAGCTCGGCCGGCCGCCACGCGGCCTTGTCGCCGTCGCCCACCGCTGCCCGTGCGGGCTGCCCGATGTCGCGGAGACAGCGCCGCGGCTGGCCGACGGCAGCCCGTTCCCGACCCTGTACTACCTCACCTGTCCCCGCGCGAACGCCGCGGTGAGCAAGCTCGAGGCTTCGGGGCTGATGCGAGAGATGACCGCGAGGCTGTCCGACGACACGCTGCGACGGCGCTACGAGGCCGCGCATCATGACTACCTCAGCCGGAGAGAGGCAGCCGCGCGGTCGGCGGGGGTCGAGCCGCTGCCGCCGGGCACGCAGTCGGCGGGCGGCATGCCGGAGCGGGTCAAGTGCCTGCACGCGCTGGTCGCTCACGAGCTCGCCGCGGGCGAGGTGAACCCGTTCGGCCGCGAGGCCCTGGACGCTGTCGGCCAGTGGTGGGAAGACGGACCCTGCGTGCCCGGGGCGGCGGGGTGACCCGTCGGGTGGCCGCCGTGGACTGCGGCACGAACTCGCTGCGGCTGCTGGTCGCGGACGTCGATCCCGACCGCGCCGTGCTGACCGACGTGACCCGCCTGATGGAGATCGTCAGGCTCGGCCAGGGGGTGGACAAGACCGGGCGGCTGGCGCCCGAGGCCCTCGCCCGGACGGCCGGGGTGCTGCGCGAGTACGCGACGGTCATCGCCGATTCCGGCGCATCCGCGGTGCGCATGGTCGCGACGAGCGCTACCAGGGACGCCGACAACGCCGCGGAGTTCACCCGCCGGGTCAAGGAGGAGCTCGGCATCGTCCCTGAGGTCCTCACCGGGACCCAGGAGGCGATGCTGTCCTTCACCGGGGCGACCGCGGAGCTCGCGTCCGACGACGGCCAAGACCAAGGCCCCTTCCTCGTCGTCGACATCGGCGGCGGTTCGACCGAGTTCGTTCTCGGCCGGGACGTCGCGGACAGCGCTATTTCCGTCAACATCGGCTGCGTCCGGATGACCGAGCGGCACCTGCACGGTGACCCGCCGACCGACCAGCAGATCGCCGCGGCCACCGCGGACATCGACGCCGCCCTGGCCACGGTGGCCGCCGCGGTACCTGCAAAACAGGCGAGAACCCTGATCGGGCTGGCGGGCTCGGTCACCACGGTGGCGGGTATCGCGATGGGCCTGCCCGCCTACGACGCCGCGGTCATTCACCACGCCCGCGTGTCCGCCGCCGACGTGCACGCGGTGACCGCCGCACTGCTGGCCCAGACGCGGGCCGCCAGGGCGAGGATCGGCGTGATGCACCCGGGACGGGTGGACGTCATCGGCGCCGGAGCGCTCGTGCTCGACCGGATCATGTCGCGCTTCGAGTTCGCCGAGGTCCTGGTGAGCGAGCACGACATCCTCGACGGCATCGCCTGGTCGCTGGCGATGAACCCACTCAGCTAAAACACAAGATGCCAGGCGACGAGGAAACGTTCAAGGCTGGCAGCTGGCCGTGCGATCCGGCCAGCCCGGACACCCCCGTGGCCCGCGACCCTGCCGAAGTCAGGCAACTGGCGGCCGACGCGGGCACGGTTGCCGAACTGACCGCGCGGCAGTCCATCTGCCGGGCCTGCCCTCGCCTGGTGGCCTGGCGCGAGCAGGTGGCCCAGGTCCGCCGCCGCTCCTTCCGTGACGAGCGGTACTGGGGCCGCCCCATTCCCGGCTGGGGATCGGCCACACCGCGGATATTGATCGTCGGCCTGGCGCCTGCGGCACACGGCGGGAATCGTACCGGCCGTATCTTCACCGGTGATCGCAGCGGAGACTTCCTTTTCGCATCCCTGTACCGGTGCGGCCTGGCGGAAAAGCCGACCAGCGTTGCCCTGGGGGACGGCCAGCAACTGCTGCACACTCGCATGGCCGCGGCCGTCCGGTGCGCGCCGCCGGACAACAAGCCGGAGCCGACCGAACGGGACGCGTGCGCGCCATGGTTGATCGCCGAACTCCGACTGGTGGCCACCGACCTCCGCGTTATCGTATGCCTCGGCGGTTTTGCCTGGCAGGCGATGTGGCCGGTGCTGGGCAAATGCGGATTCGCGCTGCCGCGACCGCGACCGGCCTTCGGTCACGGCGCCGAGGTCCGCCTGGAGAGCGGCGCGCGGGAGAGCGGCG
>JASHTQ010000495.1 GCA_030040475.1 Streptosporangiaceae bacterium | reverse complement strand
GGCCAGGTTGCGCCAGTGGGGGACCTCGCCGGAGACGTAGTAGGGGATGCCGCAGATGGAGAAGTTCGGGTACGCGTCCGCAAGCACCACGGTGACCTCGGCGGCCGGGTCCAGCTCGCGGACCCGCAGGGCCGCGCTGATCCCGGCGTCGCTGCCGCCGATCATGACCACGTGCATCGCAGGCTCTCCCGGGCGTCAGTGTCGTGGGGGACGATGATCCCGGCCGCGTCCGCCGGGGTGATGGCCGGGTACAGCGCCTTGATGATGCCGACGGCAATCACGCCGCCCGCGATCTGGGCGGCGATGAATGCCGGTGCCGACGACGGCGCGATGCCCGCGAACGTATCGGTGAACATCCGGCCGATCGTGATAGCCGGGTTGGCGAAGCTGGTGGAGGAGGTGAACCAGTACGCCGCGCCGATGTAGGCGCCGACCGCCGCGGGGGCGGATCGGGCGCGCCCGGACCGGGCCAGCGCGAAGATCACCAGCAGCAGCCCTGCCGTGGCGATGACCTCGGACAGGAAATGCGCTCCCGAGGCGCGGTGCTTACCCGAGATGGTCACCGCCGGCAGCGCGAACATCAGGTTCGCCGCCACCGCCCCGACGGTGCACCCGGCCACCTGCGCGGACAGGTAGGCCGCGGCGTCCCGCCAGGGCAGCCCGCCGAACGCGGCGTCGGCGAAGGACACCACCGGGTTGAAGTGGCCGCCGGAGACCGGGCCGAACATCGAGATGATCGCGAACAGGCCTGCCGCGGTCACCGCCGAGTTCTCCAGCAGCTCCAGGCCCGTCTGGCCGGGCGACAGCCGCTGCGCGGCGATCCCGGACCCGATCACGACCGCGGCCAGGAGCGCGCTGCCGAGGAACTCGGCGGTCAGCCGGCGCCGCAGCGGGACGGGCGCACTGCTCACGCGGCCATCTTGACAGAGCACGATAACTCAGTCAAGATTGAGTCAATGTCTGCTGAGATATCTTCTGAACTGGAACGGCGCGTGGTTATACATGCCGCGCTGGCCGACCCGGCCCGGCTGCGGATCACCGACACGCTGCTGGCGGGGGACGTGTCACCGTCGGAACTGGCCGCCATGATGGCCATGCCGTCCAACCTGCTCGCCCACCACCTGCACGTGCTTCAGCAGGCCGGGATCATCACCCGGCGCCGGTCCGAGGGCGACCGGCGCCGCACCTACCTGCAGCTGGTCCCGGGCACGCTGGACGCGCTGGCCCCGCCGCCGGCCCGCGCGGCGCTTCGGGTGCTGTTCGTGTGCACCGCCAACTCCGCCCGCTCGCACCTGGCCGCCGCGCTCTGGCGGCACGCCAGCAGCGTCCCGGCGGTATCGGCCGGCACGCATCCGGCCGCGGCGATCGATCCCGGCGCGATCGCCGCCGCCGGGCGCCACCGCCTGCCGCTGCCCCGGCTGCGGCCCCGGCACATCGGCGACGTCCGGCAGGACGGCGACCTCGTCATCACCGTGTGCGACCTGGCCCACGAGGAACTCGCCGAGGCCGCGGCGCTGCACTGGTCCATCGCCGATCCGGTCCCAGCGGGCGACCCCGCCGCGTTCGACGCGGCGCTCGCTCGGCTCGCCGGCCGCGTCGAGCGCCTGGCGCCGCGCCTGGCGGCCGCGTCCTGAGCCGACTGTTACCGCGACGGGCAGCCGATCAGGGCGCCCAGGCTGGCCAGCGACTGAGGGCGGATCCGGTAGTACACCCACACGCCGCGCTTGTCCCGGTCCACCAGGCCGGCCTCGTGCAGCACCTTCATGTGGTGGCTGATCGTCGGCTGGGACAAGTCGAACGCCTCGTTCAGATCGCAGATGCACGCCTCCCCGCCGGCCCGGGAGGCAACCAGGGATACCAGCCGGAGCCGCACCGGGTCGGCCAGCGCCTTGAGCAGCGGCGCGACCCGCTCGGCCTGGTCCATGGTCAGCGGCTCGGCGGTCAGCGGTGCGCAGCAGGCCGCGGTCTCGGCCGGGCTGATCACCGTCAGTGAATTAGACACTCGTCTATATTGACAGGTATCGATGCCGTGTGGCAAGCTCAGTCCCAGCGATGATATAGACACTCATCAATGTCGTAGGAGGCCGCAATGCCCCGGGTGCAGCTCGCGCTGAACGTCGACGACATCGACGAGGCCGTCAGCTTCTACACCAGGCTGTTCGGCGTCGAGCCGGCCAAGCGCCGGCCCGGCTACGCCAACTTCGCCATCGCCGAGCCGCCGCTCAAGCTCGTCCTGCTGGAAAACCCCGGCCAGGGCGGCACCCTGAACCACCTCGGCATCGAAGTCGAGGACACCGACGCCGTCGAGGCCGAGCAGGCCCGCCTCGCCGCGGCCGGCCTGGCGTCGGTGGACGAGCGGGGCACCACCTGCTGCTACGCCCGGCAGGACAAGTTCTGGGTCAAGGGCACCCCTGGCGGCGAGCGGTGGGAGATCTACACCGTGCTGGCCGACAGCGCGACCTTCCGGGGTCATCGTTCCCTCTTCCTAGGGCTCCGGCACCCCGGCTGCCAGGCTGCCCGGCGGGGGCAGGCTGAACACCCAGGCTGAACACCCAGGCTGAACACCTTGGTGAACGCAGGCGGCGAACTGCGTTTCAACCGGCGAATTATGGAAAATTCCGCCGGTCATCAGTCGTGCGGAAGCTGACCGCGGGGCTTCGCCCCGGCGCGGCGAGCGAGGAGGCACCAGATCGTGTCCGTTGAGGAAGTTGCCGAAGAACCAGAACTTGTGCGGCGCCTGGACGGGGTGACCGCAAACCTCTCCGCCCTGGCCAGGATCCTGGACGAAGAGGAGGACCTCGGCCGGGTCCTGCAGCGCAGCGTGGAGCAGGTGACCCGCGGCGTGCCAGGAGCCGACATGGCGAGCGTGACCGTCATGCGGGGCGACCGGGGCGAGACGGTGGCCAGCAGCGAGGAGCGGGTGTGGGCCATCGACTCGGATCAGTACGCGGCCGGAGACGGGCCGTGCCTGGAAGCCGCCCGCACCGGCGAGATCGTCCGGGTCGGGGTGGAGGAGGCTCATCGGCGCTGGCCCGAGTTCGCGCGCAGCGCCCGCGCCGCCGGGGTGGAGAGCTACCTGGCGAGCCCGCTCGTGATCGGCGAGGAGTTCGTCGGGTCGCTGAACCTGTACAGCGAGAAGCCGCATGGTTTCGGGGATCTCGACGTGGCCCTGCTCCGGGTGTACATGACGGCGGCCGTCGCGGCGATAGCCAGCACGCGGCGCCTTGCCGAGGCACGCAAGCTGGCCGAGGGCCTCAGAACGGCGATGGAGTCGCGGGCCGTGATCGACCAGGCCAGGGGCGTGCTGAT
>JASHTQ010000494.1 GCA_030040475.1 Streptosporangiaceae bacterium | reverse complement strand
GGCGGCGTTCGGCCTGACCGGCGCGCTGATCCTGGCGGCGGTCCCGGTCGCCTCGCCCGAGCCGAAGGCCGTGGCCAGCAACGCAAGGCCGGCCTGAGCACGTGCCGAGCTGGACGCCGGACGGCGATCCGCCTGCGGCACGCGCACCACTCGTCGTTCGGCGAAAAGAAGAGAGCTGCGCCGGCGCCGCGGCCAGCCGTCGGGTAACGGGGCGGCCGGGCGATCAGGCGTCGATGTCCAGGGATGCCTCGTCGGCGGCCGGCATCGTGCGGGGCACGGTGATGCCGAGTCGGCCTGCCAGCGCGCGTGCCCGCCCCAGCAGCGGGTGGACCTCGCCCAGGGCGGGCCGCCCGTGCGGCAGCGGGTTCCGGTCCAGCAGCGGCGCGAGCAGGCCCGCTGCCTCCCTCGCGTTCCCGCAGGCGGCGCGGCGCACCGCCTCGTCGTGCCGCGCCGTCAGCAGCACCGGATGGCAGGGATCGATCCCGGCGGCACCGTCCTTCGCGAGCTCGATGACCGAGCGGAAGCACTCGGCGGCCCGGTCGCCGTCTCCCAGCCTGCTCGCGGCCTGCCCGAGCAGGATCAGCGTCCAGGCGCGACCGGGCAGCGGCGTGCCCGCCTTGGCTTCGGCTTCCGCCAGGCTGGTCAGCAAGGCCGCCGCGGCGGCGGGCTCGTCCCTGAGCAGTTCCAGTTCGCCGAGGGATCGGTCGAAGTCCGCGACCAGCGGATCCAGGCCGGGATCGAGCGGCAGGTCCTCGAGCCGCTCGCGGTCGGCGAGCAAGGCCGCCACGGCCTCGTCGACCCTGCCGATCCCCCCGGTGGCCAGCGCCAGCACGCGCCTGGCCGTGTAGCCCTGCCGGAACGACACCCGCTCGCAGAACCAGCCGGTGACCGATGCCTGGCCGGCGAGCAGCTCAACCGCCGCGCGCGGCTGCTCGAGCACCAGCGCCGCCTTCGCCTGCCAGATGACGTCTTCCTGCACCCGGGAGGAGGTGGCAAGGAACCGGCCGCGCCTGATGTCGGCGGCCTCCTCCATGTGATGCCGGGCGACGACGGGATGGCCCGCGGTAAGCCAGGCCTGCCCGAGGACGAGCCTGGCCTCCGCGATGTCGGCATGGCCGGAGTCGCCCAGCCGGGTCTGCCGGTTCGCCAGCAGGTCGGCGGCCAGCCGGACACCCTCGACCACCTGCCCGTTGATCCGCGCGATGTCCGCCCGGGTCCGCGCGGTCACCGTCAGCCGACGCCAGGACGCCTTGTCCTGCGGATGGCTTTCCAGCAGGGCCATTCGGGTCCTGAACACCTCGGAGATGGCCTGGCTGGCCTGCTGGCCGCGGCCCTGCTCGGCGGCCAGTTCGGCCAGGTTATTGTCCGCGCGCGCGATCCTGGACTGGTCGTTGCCCAGGCCCTCAGCGGCAACCCGGCGCGACAGCCGCCAGGCCTCCGCCGCTCGCCGTCTGTCCCCGTACCTGGATGCGGCCATGCCGAGATGGCTTGCCGCGTCGCTGAGCCGCTGCAGGTCGTGCGTTGTGGCGTGCGAGATCGGCTGGCCTGCCGGGGGGTCGGCGGCCAGGTACTGCCAGCGCGCAACCGTGTGCCGGGCCTGTTCGACGCAGCGCCCGTGCAAGGTGCCCGCCTCGAGCAGCAGCCGGACCACGACGGCGCTGGCGTTCGCCTCGGCCCGGCCGTCGGTGCCCCGGCGGGCCACCACGGCCAGCGCGGTCTCGCCGCTCTCCAGGTCATGCGGCAGGCTGCCCGCGAACCTGGTCAGCTCTCGTTCGAACCACAGCGCCACGAGACCGCGCGCGATCAGGTCGACCGGCCCGTCGCGGTCGGCCAGGCAGGCCCGGAAGGTGAGGTCGGAGAGCCGGGACGCGCTCTGCGTGACGCTGTCCTCCGCCAGGTAGGTGACGGATTCCGCGCACGCGCGCAGAACGGGGGCCAGGAAGTCGGTGAAGACGTCGCACCGGCAACCCCAGGCGCCGGTCGCGACGCGGCCAAGGTAGGTGTCCGGCCAGACCGGGACGGCCAGATCGCCGCCGGTGGCGAGGTGCCGCTTCTCGGCGGTGGAGATGTCGCCTATTCCGTAGCCCACCTGCGTAATCAGCGGCTGCTCCGCGCGGTGGAACGCGACGATCATGCCGAGGGCCGCCACCGCGGCCGCCCGCGCCGCGGTCACCGACGTCAGCTGGCCCGCAGGCGCCCAGGGCGCCTGGCCGGCGTAGTCACGCCAGGCATCGGCGGCGGCCAGGGCGACGAGCACGCGGCGGTTGCGCACCTCGTTGTACAGCCAGACCGCGGAGCGCCCGGTTTCCCCTTCCAGCCGAACCGCTGCGGCTACGTCCCCGGCGCGGACCGCGTGGTAGGGCGTCTGGCGCAGCACCGTGGCGGCTGCCGTCGCGATGGCCGCGAGCCGCTCGTCCTGCGTCGCCACTGCGCTCCTCTTCCCCAACCCGCCTCTTCCCCAACCCGCCGTGACCAATCGCGCCGGGCAGGCTCCGGCTCTCCTCCAAGGGCCAGCCGTGACTTTCTCCCGGCATATCTCGACCGAGATGATCATCATAATTCCAAATCCGGCCGTCGGCTCGGATAGTGATTTTTCATAGCTAAAGGGAATACGATTGATCTGTGTTGAGCCAGGTTTTAGGGCCAGCTCAGAGATGGGCATCCGGTACGGCGGACCGCCGCTCATGAGATACCGGCCGTAGTCCCGCGCTGGTTCCGGAGCCACGTCAATGCCGGATGGGTAGTGAGGTGCTCGGCCCAGGAGCTGACGTTCCTGGGCCGACGTATGTTGGCCCTGCCGCGCCCGCCGCGCGTGCCTGGGCGATCGCCGCGGCGCAGGCCGCGGCCAGCGTCCCGGCCGACCGGGCGGAGGCCGACGCGTGGACGGTCCGGGGCTGGGCGGACGTGGCGGTCGGCTGCCTCGCGCTCGAACCCGACGCGGCCGGCTCCCGGCCGTGGCGGGAGGGCGCCTTCAGCGGCCTCGATGAGGTGATACGCGCCGCGGGCGTCGTCTCGGCCGGGCACAACGCGGCCAGGCTCCGGCAGCTGCGACGGCTCGCCGGGCCGGTGCCGCCGTGGTATCCGCGGGCACGCCCGGTCACCGGCGCAATCCGGGACGTGCGGCGGATCGCCTGGCAGGCGGCGGACCTCGTCGGCTGGTTCGGCGCGCTGCTCATGCGGGCCGCCGCCCATCTCCCGTGCACCGAGCCGATCCCCCTGGTCAGCGAGCTGCAGCTGGCCTGGGGTCGCCGTTACCGGCCATCGGCTGGCGGGGCTCACGCCGCCGTATGCCTGCCGGTGAGCCGCCGGCTCGCCCGGCGTACCTGGATGTGCCTGCCCTGGCTCGGTGCCACGATCGCCGACGTTCCCTCCACCGCCACCCCGCTGGCGCAGCAGATCTGGCGCGGCATTCACGAGGGAGCACACCTCGACCATCTCGCCGTGCTGGCCCGCTCCGGGGCGACGGCGCCGAGCCCGGCGGAGTTCGGCACCGGGCTGCTTGTCGCCGAGTCCTACGCGATGGCGGTGGAGATGCTCGCCGCGGTGGAGTGCATCCTGGCGGGGGAGGGCCAGGCGGTGTGGCAGCTGGGCGCCGGGCTCGTCGAGCGCGCCACCCGCCTGCCCGGCGGCTCCGCCGCCGCGGCGGAGTTCGCCGACCTGCCGACGCTGGCCGAGGTGTACGTGCTCGGGCCGCTCGAGGTCCTCGCCGGCGGCGCGGCGGGGCGCGCCCTGCCGGCCGAGATCGCCGGGCCGTTGCGCGCCCGCTGGCTCACCGCATGTGCGGCCTATCCGCCCGCCGCCGCGTTCGGATCGGCCGCGGCCGAGCTCGTCGACCGCTCGGCCGACCGTCCTGCCGTCTAGCGCGACCGTCCTGCCGTCTAGCGCGACCGTCGGGCGTGCCGATGTTTTCGCTGGTAGCAGGCCTGTCATAACCGATGACCAGGCTCGCACGCACCAACGCAAGCGGCTTTATCGAGGTAAATCTCGTATAGATGGACATTGTTTATCTAGCTACATTAAACTCGGTCTCGATGCCCGCCGGGTTAGGGCGAACCACGCCCGGGCGGGTGATCAGGGGTGGATGAGGGGAGAGCCGCAGAGGCCGGGCGGCAAGGGCCACGGCGGGACGCCGTGCCGAGCTTGGTCCTGGCCCGGGAGGTTGTGAGGGATGCACAGGGCTTAGAGCACGGCGCCGCGACGCGCGCGCTCGATGGGCTTGGAGCGGGCGCCTGGCTCACCTACCGGCCTTGACCGGCGGCGCTACTCGAGCCAATGCAAGGTGAATTCGCAGAGCGGGTAGCTGCCGCACATTAGCCGATCATAGTCAATAGCTGTTGGGGGGCGCGTGATTTCATCCGCCGGATATGGCTATTACCGAAGCGACGCATGGCTGGCGAGGGCGCCCCGGTGCCCGGCCTTGGTCGCCCGCATCGCCGATGCCGGCCGTGCGGGTCCGCCGCCATTTCGGCCTATGATCGCCGGCTGCCCGCTAGCGCGCCGCGGTCGCGTTGCCCGCGGCACTTAGGACCCAGGTGGCGGCCGTGCAATGCCCTGACGGAGCTGGCCGCCACCTGGCATGGCCCAGGTTGGGGGGGTTACTCACATGAACATGGACGACATGTCCGCCGGCCCCGTCCGCTCCGTCCCGGGCGGCGCGGACCTGGACACCGCGATCGAGCACGCGCGAGCGGTCCTCTCCGTGTTGCTGCGCGCTCCGATGCAGGCCGGTCCGGTCTTCCCCAGGCCGACCGAGCCGCTCGGCTGGCTCACCGGGCCGGAGCAGACCCGCGGCGAGTCCGGTTACCAGAAGCTGATCGCCGGGGCGCGAGCACTGCTCTGCGCCCTGCTCGACTACCGGTTCGCGCTGGCGGCCGAGCACCTGGACGGGACGGATCCGGCCGCGGTCGCCGCCGCCCGCGCCGACCGTGACGAGGCGATCGAGGTGACGGCCGCCCTGCTCTACCGGCTCTCACCCGACGATCCGTCGTGGCCCGATGTGGCGGTGACCCTCGGCCGGCTCAGTTACGACCGGTACAGCGATCCG
>JASHTQ010000493.1 GCA_030040475.1 Streptosporangiaceae bacterium | reverse complement strand
CCGTCACGGTGATCATCTACACCACCGCCTTCCACGCCACCGCCGAGGACAGCTTCATATGGTCCGGTACCATCGGCACGCTGATCCTGCTCGTCGCCTACATCCTGGCCTCGCTCGGCTGCATCATTCTGGTGTTCGTGCGCCGGAAGCTGACGGTGCCGATGTGGCAGATCGTGATTCCGATCGCCGGGCTGGTCGTGCTCGGGTACACGCTGTACCGCAACGTGATTCCGTACCCGACCTCGGGTCCCGGGGAGTGGGAGCCCGTGGTCTGCGGTGTCTGGATCATCGCGGCGGTGATCGCGGTGATCGCCGCGCCGCGGACGGCGCGCAAGCTCGGGGCCGCGCTCGGCGCCCGTGAGGGCATCGCGCCGCCGTCGGGCGACGAGGCCGCTGCGCCGAGCCCGCGACTGGCGACCGCGCACGACGACGCCTCGTGAGCCCGGAGGCAACTGCGTGACCGAACTGCTCGCCTGCGTCGCGGAGCAGCCCCTCGTGGATCACCACTGCCACGGGGTGCTGTACCGCGACGCAGACGAGTCGACGCTGGAGTCGATGCTGAACGAGGGCACCGGCGTGCGGGGCGCCTCGGTGTTCGACTCTCAGGCCGGGTTCGCCTTCCGCCGCCTGTGCCCACCCGTCCTCGACCTTCCGCCACATGCCGACCTGTCTGACTACGTCGCCCGCCGGGCCGAACTCGGCGCGCCCGAGATCAGCAAGCGCTTCCTGCAGGCGGCCGGGATCTCGGTGCTGTGCGTGGACACCGGCTTCACCCCCGAGCCGCTGACCTCTCCGGCCGAACTCGGCGGCCTGGCCGGGGCGACCGCGCACGAGATCGTCCGGCTGGAGCGGGTCGCGGAGGCCGTGGCGGCGGCCGGCATCGGGCCATCAGGTTTCGCCGACGCAGTCCGGTCCGCGCTGGCCACGCGCACGGCCTCGGCGGTCGGCGTGAAGTCGATCGCCGCCTACCGGACCGGGCTCGAGCTGGGCGCCGAGCGGCCGACCGACGCCGAGGTGGCGGCCGCTGCCGAGGACTGGCTGGCGAACCGGACCCCGGAGTCGAGTCCGCCCAGGCTCGCGGACGAGACCCTGTCCAGGTTCCTGGTCTGGTGCGGCGTGGACCTCGGGCTGCCTGTCCAGTTCCATGTCGGCTACGGAGACAGCGACGTCGACCTGCACCGCTGCAACCCGCTGCTGCTCACCCCGCTGCTGCGGGCGATCGAGCCGACCGGGGTCCCCGTCATGCTGCTGCACAACTACCCCTTCCACCGTGAGGCGGGCTACCTCGCCCAGGTGTTCTCGAATGTGTATGTCGACGCCGGACTGGCCACCCACAACCTGGGCGCCCGCGCACCCGCGCTGCTCGCCGAGGCGCTCGAGCTGGCCCCGTTCGGCAAGTTCCTGTATTCCTCGGACGCGTTCGGGCTGCCCGAGCTGTACTACCTAGGCGCGGCGCTGTTCCGCAGCGCGCTCTCGGATTTCCTCCGCGCTGGGCTGGCCCAAGGCTTTTATCCAGAACGAGCCGTGGCTCGCCTGGCCAGGATGATCTGCGCCGACAACGCGAAACGGGCCTACCGGCTCGGCGACAAGATGTGACCGCCAGGTATCGCCCTAACGGCAAGTCGCTGCGTATGGTCGTGTTATGAAGCTGTTGTCGGTCAACGTCGGCCAGCCGCGCGAGAACCCGTGGAAAGCAATCAAGCTGACCGGCATCGACAAGCGGCCGGTGGAGGGTCCGGTCATGGTCACGCCCCCGCGCGCCAAGGGGATGGGCATGGTCGGGCTGGCCGGAGACCGGGTTTACGATGTCCGCGAGCACGGCGGGCCGGATCAGGCGGTCTACGCCTACGCCAGGGAAGACCTGGACTTCTGGGCGGCCGAGCTGGACCGGCCGCTGCCGAACGGCGTGTTCGGCGAGAACCTCACGACCGAAGGCATCGACTGCAACGGCGCGCTGGTCGGCGAGCGCTGGCGGGTCGGGCCCGCGGTGGTCCTGGAAGCAACGGCGCCGCGGATACCGTGCGGAACCTTCCAGGGATGGCTGGCGCAGGCCGGCTGGATCAAGCGATTCGCGCTGGCCGGGCGGCCCGGCGCGTACTTCCGGGTAATCGAGCCGGGTGAGATCCAGGCCGGGGACGAGATAGAGATCGTGCACCGCCCCGACCACGAGGTCACCGTGGCCTTGACCTTCCGGGCGCTGCTCGTCGAGCCGGAACTGCTGCCGCGGCTGCTCGTCGCCGATGCCCTGCCCCGGGAGCTCAAGGAAATGGCGCGCCGACGGGTCACGTGAGGCGCAGCGCCTGGGCGAGCAGGGCTTCCGGCGGCTGGCCGGCGTCGAGCCAGCTGACCCTGGAGTCGCGGCGGAACCAGGACTCCTGGCGGCGGGCGAACCGCCGGGTGGCGCGGATCGTTTCCTCGCGTGCCTCGTCCAGCGTGCAGTCGCCGTCCAGATAGCGCAGCACCTGCTGGTAGCCGAGCGCGCGGCTGGCCGTCTTGCCCTGCCGTAGGCCGTCGGCGACCAGACGGCGCACCTCGGCCTCGAAACCCGCCTGCCACATCCGCTCGACCCTGGTCGCGATCCGCTGATCCAGTTCCGGCCTCGGCAGCGCGATGCCGATCTGTACCGCGGCGCCTGCCTGGTCGTAGCCGGGCAGCGTGGCCGTATACGGGCGTCCTGATATCTCGATCACCTCGAGGGCACGCACGATCCGGCGCCCGTTACTCGGCAGGATGGCGGCTGCCGCGGCCGGGTCGAGCGTCGCCAGCCTGGCGTGCAGCGCCGACGAGCCGCACCGGGTCAGTTCGGCCTCTAGCCGCGCCCTGACACCACTGTCTGTTCCGGGAAAGTTAAGGTCGTCGAGAGCGGCGCGGACGTACAGGCCCGAGCCACCCACGAGCACCGGGACACGGCCGCGGCCGGCGATGTCCTCGATCGCGGCGCGAGCCAGGGCCTGGTACTCGGCCACGTTCGCGGCCCTGGTCACCGGCCAGATGTCGAGGAGATGATGCGGGACGCCGTGGCGTTCGGTCTGCGGTTCCTTGGCCGTGCCGATATCCATGCCCTGGTACAGCTGCATCGAGTCGGCATTGACGATCTCGCCGCCTAGCACGCGGGCCAATTCGATGGCCAGCCGCGACTTGCCGGTGGCGGTCGCGCCCACCACGGCGATCACGTCCGAGCCCATGCCACCAGTGTGCCCGTCCGCGTCGGGCGCCGGTGCCGCACTTGTCGCGCGTCGCCCGCCGGGATTGCTGGTAATGATGGCGTGCGGCGTCGCCAGCTAGCGGCGAAATAGGTCACCTCGAAGGGCGCGGCGGCGTAGCGCAACTCGGCGTCGAACGGGTCCCGGCCGGCCGCACCCGCCAGGACCTGCCAGGCGGCGCGGCCCGCGACGAAAAGGTCACCGTCCTGGCAGGGATCCAGGGCGGCAAGCGCGACGGGGTCGGCGCCGGCCAGGGCGGCGGCCACCAGGGCGTCATAGCGGTCGGCCGCGTGGTCTTGCGCGGCCTCGATACCGCGCGCCCGCCGGCCTGGGCCGTCGCCCATCGCGAGCAGCGCGACTCTCGGCGCGAGCGCGGCGAGCTTCTCCCCCAGAATCCGGCATTCCTCGGGCCGCGCATCGGTCGCGATGCCCCACCATGTGGTGCCAGACTCGGCCCGCAGGGTACGGGGTGCGGCACGGGCGAGGAGCCAGCGGGCTATGGTCAGCGAGAGCGGAAGGGCGGGCCGATCCCCCGGGTCCGCGAAGGCCTCGCCGATGGCGAACGGTATGCCGAAGTGGCCGAGTGTGGCCGACGCGTCCTGCGGATACTCGGCGGTGCGCGGGGCGCCACCGACGATCGCGATCAGGTCGGGGGATTCAGCAGCAAGGGCGGCGACGGCCTGAAGGCACGCTGCCCGCAGCCGCTCGAGTTCGGCCAGGCCGGGACCGGAGGCACCGGTGGCCTCTGGCACCAGAAGAGGTGGGTGCGGGCACACCGCCGCGGCGATCAGCATCGGTTGTCGAGGTTACCGTTCGCCGGGCGGTGCTGACCAGGACCGGCCGGAGTCCGGCAAGCTTGGCCGGGGAGCGGGAATGTCGGCGTCCGGCGTCCAGACCAGGCCGAGGTCGGCATCGTCCAGGACATGGTCCGGCCGCCAATTCGGTCCAGAGTCGTCCCGGGCAAGGGGCCAGCTCAGGCTAGAACCGCCGCTGCTCTGCTGCCACGGCGGGCCGGAGTCGTCGGGGCTCCGCTGCCACGGCGGGCCGGAGTCGGCGCTGAGTGGCTGCCAGGCTACGTGGGAGGCGTCGTCGTGGCTCGGCGGCCAGGTTAGACCGGAGGCATTGGGGCTCCGCCGCCATGGCGGCCCGGAGTCGGCGCTGCGCGACCGCCAGGCCGGGCTGGCATCATCGTCGCGGGGCTGGCGCCAGGGTGGGTCGGAGTCGTCGTCGTAGTCCGGCGGCCAGGCCGACTCGTCGTCGGTGTCGTCGGATTCGTAGTCCGGCGGCCAGGGGTCGATGTCGTCCGCATCGGGGTCGCCGAAGTCCATTGCGTGCTGCCGATGGCGGGCGACCTGGCGATAGGCCGCACTCGCCAGCGTCAGCGTACCGATGTAGCACAGCAGTGCTACTGCGGTCAGGATGGCCATCGCCGCAGAGGCGAACTGCTGGCCGTTACGGACGAAGATCTCCCCCGCGGCGAATGCGCCACCGATGGCGGTCAGGCCGCCTGCCGCCAGCATCGCGAACCGGCGGTCCCCGACGATAACTGCCCTGACTAGCAGCACGATTGCGGTGCCGACCAGCCCAAGGCCGAGCAGCACGTGCAGCGTGAGGGTCAACGGGCCGTTGACGATCACCTGCATGATCCCTGCGCGTGCGTCCGCGGTGGGAACGGCAACGTACAGGTTCAGCACGATGCCCAGGGCGTACTGGGCGACCAACATGAGAAGAGCCAGCAGGGACATCCGTTGCAGTCCGGCCAACATCAGCCGACGCGAGTGCCTGCCAGGGACGACGAGATCGACAAAACCGGCTGCCATAAGACCCGATCACCTTTCCTCTTCAGTTCCCGGGCCGTGTCCTGTCCTTAACACGGGCGCGGGCGGCGCGTAGTTCACCGTTGGGATTGCCGCGGACACGATGCGTGGGATTTTCGGGTCGGTTCGCGCCCAAAGAGCCAGCCGGCGGCTCCGCGGGCTTCAGGCGAGCGGCATGGAAGCCGCGGGGTGGAGTTCCGGGGGTGGGGTTTGAGGTGGGAGGTCCGGGGGTGGGGTTCTGGGGCGGGGCTAGGTTTCGTTGTGGTCTTGGAGGTAGGCGCGGAAGTCTTCTAGGGCCTGGTCTTGGTCGGGGCCTAGGTCCTCGGTGACGATGGTCTGGGTGCCGGCCCAGTAGGCGCCGACGTAGGTTCCGGAGTCGGGCAGCGGGACTAGCAGGGGGTGGTGGGCGATCTTGATGTGGTCCTGTACCTGTTCCCAGGAGGTGCCGTCGGGAACAAGGCCGATGGTGGGGGGCTCGGCGTCATCGAACTCCAGGTTCTCGAGCACTTACGGCCTTTCGTGACACGATCATGAGCGGCTCTTGGCGGGAACGTCGGCTATCTTGGCGAGCTGGCTGCGGATCTGGTCTGCTTCTGGGGTGCGTAGCCGAGTGTAGAGGGCCAGGGCCTGCCGCCATTGCCGGCGGGCCTCGGCCGGGTCGCCGAGGGCGTGCTCGGCATCGCCGAGGCCACCGAGCGCGCGGGCCTGCTCATACTGATCGTCGAGCTTGCGGGCCAGGGCGAGCGCGGCGGTGTGCCGCGCGTGGGCGTCGGCGACGCGCCCGGCGGCCAGCAGCGCTGAGCCGAGGCCGTTGAGCGCCTTTGCCTGGCCTGCCGGATCGCCGGTCTCGTGGAACAAGGTGAGGGATCGCAGCTGGTGGCGGGCGGCGCTGTCGAAGTGGCCTCGCCGCAGGTCGATGTCGCCGAGATCGGTCAGCGCGTGGGCCTGGCCGGACCTGTCGCCGGCCGCGCGGAACAGGCTGAGGGCTTGGCGCAAGTGATCGGCCGCCGACTCGTAGCCGCCCTGCCGCCCGTCGATGGTGCCCAGGGTGCTCAGCCCCTGGGCCTCGCCTGACCGGTCGCCGACCTCCTGGAAGATGATCAGGGCCTGCCGCTGGTAATCGCCGGCCTGCTGGTAGCGGCCCTGCTGCATGGCGAGGACGCCGAGGTTGGCGAGCATGCGCGCCTGCCCGGCCCGGTCGCCGGTCTGGCGAAGCAGGCCCGCGGCCAGCTCGAAGTGGCGGGCAGCCTGCTGATAACCGCCCTGCCGCATGGCCACGAGGCCCAGGTTGCCGAGCGCGTATGCCTCGCCGGACTTGTTTCCGGTCGCGCGGAAGTGGGCGTGAGCCTTCTGGAACCGGGCGATGGCCTGCTGGTAGTGGCCTTGGCGCAGGTCGGCGTGGCCGAGGGAGTTAAGCGCCTCGGCGATGGCGCCGCGGTCGCCGACCCTGCGGGCGGCCCGTCTGCCGGCGTTGTGCACCGTGATGGCCTCGGAGACGTAGCCGCCGGCATCCAGATAGCGGTGCAGCGTGACGGCCAGCCGGCTGGCGTGGCCTGACCAGCCGCGCCGGGCGGCGTGCGCGGAGACCGCGACCAGGCTGGCCCGCTCGGCGTCAAGCCACGCCTGCGCCGCGGCCGGGGTGGCCAGCGGCGGGAGGGGGCCGCTGGCCGGGTGAGGGATGGCGGGGGGGTAGAGGGTGTTGGTGGCCAGGGAGGCGGCTTGGAGGTAGTAGTCGAACAGGCGGGTCAGGGCGGTACGGCGTTCGGCGTCGGTGTCGGTGGCGGTGGCTAGCTCGCGGCCGTAGGCGCGCAGCAGGTCGTGGCGGGTGTACCTGTCGCCGGCGTGCCGGGACGAGGCGGACGGCTGGATCAGGCTTGCCTGGAGGAGCTGGCCGAGAAGTTCGGCGGCCTGCTCGAGGGTGCCGCCGGTGAGCGCGGCGACGGAATAGGCGTCGAGGTCCGGCCCGGGGTGCAGGGCCGAAAGGCGGAACGCGCGCGCCGCGGCCTCCGGGAGCTGCCGATACGACCAGGAGAAGACCGCCCGGATCGCGGTGCGCTGAGCGCCGTCCGGCTGGATCGGTTCCAGGCCGAGCCGTTCATCGGCCAGCTCGGCGACCAGGTCCGCCAGCGCGGTGTCCGGAGTTGCGGTGATGCGTTCGGCGGCTACCCGCAGCGCCAGCGGGAGCCGCGAGCACGCCTCCGCCAGCGACCTGGTCGCGGCGGGATCGGCGGCGGCCCGCTCGCCGACCAGCGTGCGCAGCAGCCCGGCCGCGTCGGGCAGCGGCAGCAGGTCAAGCTCTACCCGCTGGGCGCCCTGCCTCGCCACCAGCCCGGCCATCGGGTCACGGCTGGTCACCACGGCCAGGCAGCCCGCGCTCGCGGGCAGCAGCGGACGGACCTGCTCCGCCGACCTGGCGTTATCCAGCAGCACGAGCATCCGCCGCCCGGCCAGCAGGCCGCGGTACCTGGCGGCGCACTCGTCCACTCCGGCGGGGATGTCCTGGCCGGACACGCCGAGCGCGCGCAGGAACTCGGCCAGCGCATCCTGCGGCGGCATCGGCGAGCCCAGGTCGTAACCGCGCAGGTTCACGTACAGCTGCCCGTCGGGGAAACGGTGCGCGACCAGGCGGGCCCAGTGCACGGCAAGCGCCGTCTTGCCCACCCCGGCCGTGCCGCCGAGCGCGGAGATCACCGCGGTGCCCGGCGCTCGCCGGCCGGGCTGGTCGAGCAGGCCGGTCAGCACGGCGAGTTCGTTGTGGCGGCCGGTGAAGTGCGCTACCGGTCCGGGCAGGGCACGCGGCGCGACGGGCGCCGCGCCGCCGTCCGGCGGCGCGGGCGCGGGGACGGCCAGCACGGGATCGCCGCTGAGCATCTGCTGGTGCAGCTCGCGCAGCCGGGTACCGGGTTCCCCGGCCAGGACCTGCCGGGCGGCCCGGTACGCGGCGAGGGCCTCGGCCCGCTGACCGGACCGGTACAGCGCCAGCATCAGCAGCGCGTGCAGCTGCTCGCGCAGCGGATGAAGGCCGACCAGCCGCCGCAGCTCGGGTATGGCCTCGGCGTGACCGCCCAGGCGCAGGTCGGCATCCAGCCGGACCTCGAGCGCCTGCATGCGCAGCTCCGCCAGGCGGGGGACCTCCCGCCGGACGAGGGCCTGCGACTCCACGCCGGTCAGCGGCTCCCCGCGCCACAGCGACAGCGCCGCGTGCGCCCTGGTCGCGGCCTGCTCCCAGGCGCCGGTCCGCATCGCCAGCCGGGCGGCCCGCAGCAGCGCCTCGAACCTGGACACGTCGAGGTCATCGGTGTCCACGCTGATCGCGTATCCGCTCGGCTGAGTGCGGATCCGCGTGTGGCCCGAGTCGCCGAGGGCGTTACGCAGCCGCCTGACGTAGTTGCGCAGGCTGGCGCGCGCCGACGCAGGCGGGTGGACGTCCCACAGCACCTCGATCAGCTCGTCCGCCTGCCGCAGCTGGCCGCCGCCAAGCAGCAGCGCCGCCAGCAGGGCACGCTGACGCCCGGCCGGGATGCAAACCGCCGCCCCGTCGCGGCTTACCCGCATCGTCCCGAGCAGGCTGAACTCTAGCCGTGCCACCATGGCACCACCCCGTTCTGTCGGTGGTCACGGCTATGACGCAATGCCTACCGGAAACGTTGCTTGCCTTTTTTCGGCGCACGCCACGGGGCGCGGGGCGTTCGCGAGACGCGCACCACCGCCCGTTCGGCAGAAAAATTACGGCGGGTCAGCCTTCGCTGCCGGCGATCGTGGTGAGGGCGGCGATCCGGCTGCCGCGCTCGCCTCGGGTCAGCCAGCGGTAGCCGATGAAGCCGATGATCGCGATGATGAACGACATGACCAGCATGATCGTGCCGAGGGCGTTGAGCGCCGGGCCGCCGTTGCCGCCGTGCTGGGTGGAGTAGATGATCACCGACATCGGGGTGTTGCCGGCGTTGGAGGAGAGCAGGTCGACGATGACGAAGTCGTCGATCACGCCGGAGAAGACCAGCACGGCGCTGGCGAAGATGGCCGGGGCGAGCAGCGGGATCATCACGCGGCGCATCGTCTGCAGCTTGTTGGCGCCCAGGTCGGCCGCCGCCTCCTCGTAGTGGCGGCCGAGGGTCACCAGCCGGGCCTGGACGATGATGGCCGGCCAGCTCACGTTCCAGGTGACCAGGCCCAGGACCTCCGCGGTCGTCCCCAGGTGCACGGTGGAGAACAAGGTGGTGAACACGAAGAACATCGAGACGCCGAAGATCAGCTCGGGGATGACGTAGGACAAGATCATCACGAAGTTGAACGTCCCGGGAACCGGCCCGCGCCAGCGGTTGATGCCGAGCGCGAACGCGACGCCGAGCGGCACCGCGATCACCGTGGTGAGCACGGACAGCCGCACGGTCTGGATGACCGCCGCGTGCAGCTGGGGATTGTGCAGCACGGAGTTGACCGGGTCGCTGAAGTACCAGCGCCACGAGAACCCCTGCCAGGCGGACTGGGACCTGCCGTTGTTGAACGAGAACAGCACGGCGATCGCGATCGGCACCAGCGACCAGACCAGGTAGAGCCAGGTGAAGCCCTCCAGGAACCACGGATGCCGCCAGGGGTTGCGCCATGGCGTGCGCCTGACCCGCGCGGGCGCGGCGGCGGCCGCCGGGGTCGCGGTGGCATCCGGGGCGGAAGCGCCCGGAGCGGCGGCGTTCGTCGCGGTCATGTGGCCGCCTCCCGGTTCGTCGCGATCACGTAGTAGACCATCGGGACGAGCAGCACGAGCAGCAGCAGCAGCGAAAGCACCGCGCCCTGGCCTTCCAGGCCGGGCGTGCCGAGCTGGCCCTGGATCAGGTTGCCGATCATGGAGGTGGACGCCGCGCCGGACAGCATCTGGTTGGTGTAGTAGTCGCCGAGCATCGGCAGCACGGTGATCAGCAGTCCTGTCAGGATCGGCTGCCTGCTCAGCGGCAGCGTGACGTGCACGAACGTACGGATCCGCCCGAGGCCCAGGTCGCGCCCGGCCTCGATCAGGGCCGGGTTGATCCGGTCCAGGCCCGCGTAAAGCACCAGGATCAGGTACGGGATATACCCGTACACCAGGCCGAGCACGACCGTCACCGAGCTGCCGCCCAGCCAGTTGACCGGGGAGATGCCCACCCAGCCGAGCACCTTGTTCACGTAGCCGCCGGTCGACAGCAGGTCGATCCAGGCGAGCATGCGCATCATGTA
>JASHTQ010000492.1 GCA_030040475.1 Streptosporangiaceae bacterium | reverse complement strand
TGCTTAAAACAGTGCGTGAGGGTTAGGACGCGCCACGCAGCCGCCAGGTTCACAGTCCAGGCGCTGCGGCAACCGCGCGGTCCCGGCCTCGGGCCGCGAACTGCCCTTGTCCGGTCCGGCCCGGGGACGGTACAACCTGTCTATGCGCAAGGTGGAAGCCGCGGCCGAGCGAACAGCCCATGTGCCGCCCGAGGTCGTCTGGTCCCTGCTCAGCGACGTCATGGCGTACCCGCAGTGGGGACCATGGCGCAAGGCCGGCTACCGCAGCGAGGGCGACCCGGCCGCGCACGGCAAGGGCGCCGTGTACTGGCTGGAGGGGTCGAAGCGCTACGGGTTCCGGTACCCGGTCTCGGTCGAGGAGATCCTCGACGTCGAGCCCGGCAGGCGGCTGGCCTACACCGTCCTGCGCGGAATCCCGGTGCGCAACTACCGGGCCGAGGTCACGCTGACCCCGTCACCCCGCGGCACCCTCGTCCGCTGGGGCGCATCGTGGGACCGGACCATCATGGGCCGCCTGGTCTACCCGTCGCTGCGTAACCTGTACCCGGTCATCGTGGCCGGCCTGGTGAAGGCCGCGGAGGCTTCTCAGAGCTAACCGCGCCACCGCTGCCACACGACACGCGGCGTAGCAGGACGTCGCCGTGCTGTCCGCGGGCAGGTGCGCGTTCACACAAGCGGCCGGCCTGGGCATGAGATCGGGGCTGGCGATCGGATGCGGCTAATTACTCTAAGCGTTCTCGCGAGCGGTATAAGCGCTCGTTACGACGGGCTCGCATTCGGGTCTCGTAGTCGGCAAACGGTTCAAGTCCGGCTTCCGCGCGGCGCTCGTCCAGCCTTTGCGGATCGTCAATCGGGCGCGGCCCGAACTGTCCGTCGGTAACGGTGAACTGAGTGCCGTACAGCTGGCGCTGCCCGGCATTGACCCGAACCCGATCCTCCAGGTAGGCCAGGTGCGCCGGCGACGCCTCGCCGTGTTCGACCGCGTCGCGCAGGGCATCGAGGAATGCCCGCTGCAGGACACGATCGCGGTCGGCATGCTGGGCCAGCAGCCACGCCGCGGCGGCGCCGTCCTCGCCGACCAGCGTCCGCCCTGGCCAGCCCCGTGCGCTGAGGACTTCCCCGAGCCACCGGGTGTTGTCCTCGTCGATGCGCCGCCACTCTGCCGCCACCTCGTCAGGCAGCCTGACCGCGTACTGCCCCAAGGGTGGGGACACCAGTGTGCGGATCCGCTGATCCTCATCACGGCGGGCCCGCAACTCCCGCCTCAATTCCTCATCCACACGGTCATTTCACGCCCGTCGTGCCCGGCAGCGGAAGACCCAGCCCACGATCATCCCGGCAGACCGCGCGGAACGCGGCATGACAAGACCCATATGGGCATGGGTCGTCGCCTCCAATCTCCTTGATCAGTTCGGTGCCAATGCCAACGACCCGCTTGCCACAGTTGACGTTCGGCTCGCGGGAGAACAGCTTCGCGCAGCCAGCCCGATTCTCGCGGTGCCGCCGGTGATGACCGCCGCTTTCCCTCCGACTTGCCCATGCTCATTGTTGCTCCTGGTAGCGATGGCTGCGGTGGACCGGTAGCCAACCTGACTGCTCGGCCATCAGGCCCATGTGGTCGAGCCCGGTTGAAGAGGTCTTATGTTCTTGCTGTGAACAGAAGACGACGTTGCCGCGATTGAGTTCCGCGATCTGCTGCCCGCTTACTTGGACTGCTTCGGCGCCTTCGGTGATGGACAACTATCTACGCCGCCACATGGCCTGCTCGGAGACTTATGCAGTTGCATGATTCTGGAATCTCGATGCAAACCAGACGCAGATCGGTCGATAAAGGTCATTCAGGCGGATGGAACCGACAAGTTCGATCGACAAGAGCTTGGGCGAAGGCGCTCTTACTGCACTATGCCATCCTTAAGCATTCGTCATCAGCGCGGTTGCTTACAGGAACCATGCATTGGACCGTCCCCGGCGCAGGCGCCATCATCGCCCTGCGCTGCGCCGAGGCCGGCCAGTAGGAAGCCACCCGCCACAACCAGACACCAGACGCCTGACCGGCCCGTCAGCGAAAATGATCTTCAGCCCTTACAAAAACTGTCGTGCGCCCACCGTGAATCCCCTGGTAGCGGCCTGAGGCGACCAGGATGTAACCTGTAAATTCCCGGTGTCGTTCACCTTACGGGCCGTACCTCGCACGCGGGCAGCCCCGTGACGTTGGTGATCGAGGGGGCTCGCTTTGCCAGTCTTTAACATCGCACAGCAGCCGGTTCGCGATCAGTTCGCCTTCTGGCACGACGTCATCTGCGACGTCTACATGCCTATGACGCCAAGAAGGTTGACGCCCGGCGTCGGATTCGCCAGTGGCGTCGAAGCCCGGCCGCTCGGTGACGTCAGCCGATCTGTCGTCTGGTCGCAGGCTCAGGAAACGTCGCACGGCCCGCGCGAGGCGGCACGCTCCGAGGGTGAGTTCTACTTCGTGAACCTGCAGGTGTCCGGCCAGTGCCTGGTGCGGCAGGGCGGCCTGGAATCGCTGGCGACGCCGGGCCAGCTGTGGTTCGTGGATGGCCGGGCACCTTTCCGCCTCGACTTCACGTCGCAGTGGCGCCTCATTTCTTACCGGGTACCACGTGAGCTGCTTAGCTTGCGGTTGTCGAGTCCGGGGCAGGGTACGACATTGCCGATCGACGGCGGCTCCGGAATAGGCGGCCTCGCCGCGACGATGATGCGTTCCATGTGGGCGCTGGACGAACCGGATTCAGTACAGGTGCGGGCCGAACTCGAGCAGTCGTTCACCACAGTTATCTCGGCCGCGCTGGGTGCGCAAGATCGAGGTGAGATAGCGCAAGATGCTCTTCGCGCCGATGTGCTGAGGTTCGTCGCGGCGAAGCTTGGCGATCCTGGGCTTTCCGTGGTCTCGGTCTGCCGCCGGTTCGCGATTTCGCCCCGGCGGCTGCACCGGCTATTCGAAGGACAGGAGCACACGTTCGCGGAGACCGTACGGACGATGCGGCTGAAGCGGTGTGCCCGCCTGCTGGCCGATCCGCTGAACCGGTCCACGATCACCGACATCGCCCTACGGCACGGATTCACCGACTCGGCTTCCTTTAGCCGCGCATTCCGGCGGAGTTTCGGTATGGCCCCGCGTGAGATACGCGAGCAAGGTCGTGGCGGGGTGATCCTTCCGCTCACGCCATCCCAGAAGCGCTGAGCTGTTGTATCCGGGTGCGCGGAGCAGATCCTGGAGCTGGCGGCAGATGCCGACGTTGCTGCCCTCGATGACCGGGCAGGCGAGGGCCTCGGACAGGTAGGTCATCAGCGGGAAGTGGTTGTCGTAGGAGTGGACTCCGACGACGTTCATGAGCCGGGTGGTGACCTCGACCCCCATCCCCGAAGCGAAAATCCTCGCGTACAGGGCCAGTTCGGGACCTGCCGGGTCCTGCGTCATCACGGCGTAAGGCGCGCGCCGGGCTAGGAGCCTGACCGCCTCGATCCGGCCCTTCGCGTCCACGAGGACATCGGCCCCGGGCTGGTACTCGATGCTCGGCACCGGACCGCCTCGCCTCTCGGTCGGCGCATACTGGTACGCCACGTCGAACGCCTGCCGCATCGGCGCGGGGGCGAAGGCGCCGTGCGGCAGGCGGTTCTCGAGCAGCCGCTCCACCAGCCCGTGATTGCCGACCGTGGCCCTGGCCGACTCACCTACCTGATCAGAGACATTCTGGTAGGCGTTGACGGCATACCCGTCATGTGACAGACGCAAGGCTGCCTGTCCTCACCGCACACTGGCCATGCGACTACTCACTGGCGCTCACCGGCCCGCCGGCAGGATCGGGCCCACGAAGAGGAGGCTCCCATGACTGAGACAGCCGCACCCGACCGCACCGTGCTCACCGACCATGTCCTCTCGCACGCTGTTTTCACGGCGGCCATTGACGCGCCCATCGAGAAGATCGACATCTACGAGTGGCTGCGCACGCTGCCGGACAAGGAGTACCAGCGCTGCGCCCCGCCCGACCACAAGGCCGCCGGCTACACCGTCACCGACGACGGCAAGCCGATGTCCATCAACGTGGAGATGATCGGCACCGGCCTGGTCGTGCAGCACTACGTCTACGAGGAGGCTGCCGCCGACCACTGCCACATGGTCTCCACCTCCGACGTGCTCACCCCGGCCGGGTGGACCACCTGCCAGGTCATCTGGTGCCTGAAGGCGGACCCGGTCGACGACAAGACCAGCAAGTACACCAACACCGTCACCAGCCACCCGACCGCCGAGTTCATGGAGTTCGTCAAGGCCAGCGGGCAGACCTTCGAGGAAGCCGCCGCCGCCCGCCAGGCCGCTTCCAGCGACCACTGCAGCCGCGAGACGCCGCTGTACGCCGCCAGCATCGGCCGGCACGCCAATGCCAGGAAGTGACCGCGCGGCCCCGCGTAGGCAGGAGCCCTGCCGGCTCGGGGCCGCGACGGCGCATCCCTGCGGAAAGCGAGCACGCATATGACCGAAGCCCCGATCACTTCCCCCCGCGAGGCGGCCCACGCGTTCACCCCCGAGCTGACCGCCTTCATCAACAACCCGCTGTACGCGAACGTCTGGGCCGACGACCGACTCTCCCCGCGCGACCGCAGCCTGGTCACGCTCGGGGCCATCGTCGCCCTGTACCGGCCGGACGAGCTGCGTGCCCAGCTGATGCGCGCGGTCGGCAATGGCGTCACTCGCCAGGAGATCTCCGCGCTGATCACGCACGTCGCCTTCTACGGCGGCTTCCCCGCCGCTATATCCGCGTCAGTGATCGCGCACGAAGTCCTCGACGGACACCGAGCCGGCAACGCCTGACGGCAAGAACATTGCCGCCAGGCGAGATCATCGGCGTCTGCCAGGCAGTGGGCGCGTACCCGTTCGCATCTTTCCGGAAAGCCGAGGGTGAGCCATGACCTAATGAAAAGTGGGGTTCTCGGGTAATTGCGAGCCGGATGTCTCTGACGATCGCTTCCCGCGCCCGGCTGTGTCCTCCCGGCGGGCACCCAGCCCTCATACCAGCTAGCCTGCATACGGCCTGAAAGGGCGTCCCGAGCACGTGAGGGTGCTGGTGCTGCCTGGCACGTTTTGCACAGCAGGCGGGCGCTGGCGGCCAAGACGACCGCCGTGCTTTGGGCGAGCATCGCCTCATGACCTCCTCGTTTCATCTCACTCCGGAGCAGGAGAACCTAAAGCTCGATGTCCCTCAGTTCGCGGAAGAGCACCTGCGTCCGCTGGCCGCCGAAGTCCGCGAGGAGCCTGACACGCTCCCGGCCGTGCGTGATCCCGCCGACACCGCTGCGGCCTGCCTGGTCGGCCGCGACGTCGACCTCGCCCGCCTGCGGCCGTTCGCCGCCGCAGCAGCGGGGAAGGTCCTGCTGGTGACCGGCGAGCCCGGCGTCGGCAAGACCGCGCTGCTCGACTACTCGGCCGCTGCCGCGGAGCGGGCCGGCTGCCAGGTACTGCACGCCGTGGGGGCGCAGTTCGCCCAGAACGTGAGTTACGGCGGCCTGAACCAGCTGCTGCTGCCGCTGCAACCGCTGACCGGCCAGCTCGCCAGCGGCGAAAGGGCCGCGCTTTCCGCTGTCCTGGGCGGCGGTGGTCCCGGCGCGGATCGTCTTGGCGTGGCCAGCGCCGTGCTCGCGGTACTTCGCCTCGCGGCCGAGCTGCGTCCCGTGCTGCTCGTCGTTGACGACGTGCAATGGCTGGACCGGGTCACTGCCCTGACCCTGGGGCTCGTGGCCCGCCGGCTGGGCAGAACCCGCATCGGCCTGCTGGCCGGCGCGCGACGGGACGCCGGCGGCTACTTCGACGCGACCGGCTTGCCCGAGCATGAGCTGCAGCCGCTCAGCGACCGGGCCGCAGCCAGCCTGCTGGCCAGCCGTTTCCCCGATCTGGCCCCGCCGGTCCGGCCGCGGCTGCTCGCGGAGGCGGCCGGGAACCCGCTCGCGCTCCTCGAACTGCCGGCCGCGCTGACCGCCAGCCAGCGCGCGGGAACCGAGCCGCTCCCGGCAGTGCTCCCGGCGACTCGGCGGATACAGCTGCTGTTCGCCTCGCGGATCGCCGCCCTGCCTAGCCGGACGCGCCGCTTGTTGCTCATGCTGGCCCTAGAGGAAACCGGAGAACTGCGCCTAGTCGATGCGCTGCTAAGCCATGCGGCCCATACGGAGATAAGCCCCGTTGACCTGACGGCCATCGAGCAGGCCGGCCTAGTGAGCGTGCACGAGGTCGCGGGCCAGGTCCTGTTCCGGCATCCCCTGATCCGCTCCGCGGCCGTCGAGCTGGCCGCGAGCGGCGACCGCCGCCGCGCCCACCAGGCGCTGGCCCGCGTGCTGGCCGACCAGCCGAACCGGCAGGCATGGCACCTGGCTGCCGCGGCCGACGGCCCGGACGAGAAGACCGCGGGCCTTCTCGCATCCGCAGCCTACCGGGCCATGCGCGGCGGCGACGCCGCCAGCGCCGTCACCATGCTGGTCCGGGCGGCGGACCTCAGCCCGCAGGCACCCGCCCGGGCCCGGCGGCTCGCCGAGGCCGCGTACATCGCCGGGGACATCACCGGGGAACTGCGCCGCGCACCGCAGCTGCTCGCCGCCGCGATCCAGGCCGACCCGAAACTCAGCGGAACCCTGCGGGCCGCCACCGCCTCATCCTTCGTGCTGATCAACGGCGACGGCGACGTGGACACCGCGCACCGGCTCCTGGTGGCGGCCATCAAGGCCGACGGGCACGGCGACGATACCGCGCTCACCGAGGCCCTGTGGATGCTGGTGATGGTGTGCTTTTTCAGTGGCCGACCAGAGGCTTGGGATCCCTTCTACCAGGCCCTCGCCAGGCTGCGGCCAGCCGCTCCGCTTTTCCTGTCGCTCTGCGCCAGGACCTTCGCCGATCCTGCGCGCACCGGCGCGGACGCCCTCCCGGACCTGGAGTCCGCGATACACGATCTCACTGCCGAGACCGACCCGGCTATGATCGTGCGGATCGGCATTGCAGCCGCATACGCTGAACGGCTGCCCGAGTGCAGGGCGGCGCTGTGGCGCGTCATACGCGACGGCCGACAGGGAGGCGCGGTCGCCTCGGCCATCAACGCTCTCATCCTTACAGGCATGGACGACTTCTGGTCCGGGCAATGGGGCGAGGCCGACGGGCTGTTCGGCGAGGGCCTAGCGCTGTGCGAAACGCATGGGTACGAGCTCCTGGCATGGCCCGCGCGGTGGGGTCAGGCTCTCCTGTCCGCCGCGCGTGGCGAACAGGAGGCAAGCTCTCGGTTGGCCGACCAGATGATGCGCTGGGCGGTGCCCCGGGGGGTCCGGGCTGTGCAAGTGTACGCGCGGCATGCCAGGGCGCTCGCCGCGCTCAGCCGCGGCGACTTTGATAATGCCTACCAGCAGGCAACGGCAATCAGCCCGCCGGAGACGGTCGCCTCGCATACGCCTGGTGCGCTCTGGACAGCTCTGGACCTGGCGGAGGCGGCAGCCAGGAGCGGTCGCCGGGACAAGGCGGCTGCCCACGCCAGGGCAATACAAGAGGCGGGGTGCGGCAGGCTGTCGCCTCGCTTCGTTGCCGTCGAGCGTGCCGCCGCCGCGCTCTCGGAAACCGGGGATAAGGCTGCCCGGCTGTTCGAGGAGGCGCTCGGCGTCCCGGGCAGCACGCGCTGGCCATTCGACCGCGCCCGGATACAGCTCCTGTACGGAGAGCGGCTCCGCCGTGACCAGTCGCCCGCCCGCGCCCGCCAGCCCCTGACGGCCGCCCTGGAAACCTTCAGCCAGCTCGGCGCGTGTCCGTGGGCCGCCCGGGCAGCAGGCGAGCTGCGGGCTGCCGGGCAGGCGCGCGGCGCGCCCGCCGACGGGCCCGGAGCGCTGACCGGGCGACAGCGCGAAGTCGCCCGGCTCGCCGCCACCGGGCTGTCCAACAAGCAGATCGCCGAACAGCTGTTCCTTTCCTCCCGAACTGTTTCCGACCACCTACACAAGATCTTCCCGAAGCTCGGAGTCGCATCCCGGGCAGCGCTTCGGGACGCGCTGGGTGAGTAGGCCTAACCCTTCAGAGCAGCCCGGGCCCGGCAGCGTCAGAGCCCGGAACCGCGACCACCGTTGCCAGTGCTCAGCGCCGCGTAAGCGGCAGCGCCGTGTTGTGCCGCCCCTTTCGGGCCGGTTCGCCAGTACCCGGGACCTGGCCCGAGAGCCGCTTCCCTGGCGCATCGGGCGCGCCGGCCTGCCGCGGCGTCTCAGCAGCATGCAAGCGGTATAGGCAGGCGGACCGCGTTCCCTGTGGAGGCAGCCGGCCTGGACGGGACACAGGCCGCAGACAGCGATTGCGGCAGCGGCCTCGCGGCGCGCGATCGGCGTGCGGGCTGACGGGAAACCACAGATCGGGATCTAGACCGCTGCTGGCGCAGCGTGCGCGGCTCAGCACCCTGCCCGGCCGGCACCGTCGTCTGCGGCGCCGGGCGCTTCGAGGGTGAACAGCGAGGCAGGCCCGCTACGGTGCTCCTTGCTTCTGCGTGAACCATACCCTGACGCTAGGCCTGCGCCACCCTCCCGGGAATCCAGGAAATGACGGGTCTTCCTCCTGGCCCCGCTGGAATTGGTGCGCACTGCACCGACAGGCAGCCCGGCACCGGCACGACCGCCGGCCTTCGGGACGCCCTGAGCATGCAGTGCGGAGTCCCCCGCTCGCCGAGCGAGACCGGGACAGGGCGGCCAGCATCCTGCTGCAGCGGCCACCGGACTGCAGGCCAACCGGCACCCACGAGGTAACCCGTCAGATGGCAGATGCGCCTGCGGTCGTGCTTGCGGCGCAATGAATGCGCAGCGCTTTCATCTCGCAGACTTCAAGGAGAAGCCGATGCCCACGATCACTACCCGGGACGGAACGGAGATCTACTACAAGGACTGGGGCGCCGGGCAGCCGGTGGTGTTCAGCCACGGCTGGCCGCTAAACGCCGATGCCTGGGATGACCAGGCGTACTTCGTCGCCTCGCACGGCTACCGGGCGATCGCGCATGACCGCCGCGGCCACGGCCGCTCGTCCCAGACCTGGGACGGCAACGACATGGACCACTACGCCGACGATCTCGCGGATCTCATCGACGCGCTGGACCTGCACGGCGCGGTGCTGGTAGGGCACTCCACGGGCGGCGGTGAGGTCGCCCGCTACATCGGCCGACACGGCACCGGCAGGGTTGCCGAGGCGGTCCTGGTCAGCGCGGTGCCGCCGCTGATGCTCAAGACCCCCGCTAACCCCGGCGGGACGCCGATCGAGGCGTTCGACGCGATCCGCGAGGGCCTGCTGAGGGACCGGTCGCAGTTCTACCAGGACCTGTCCGCTCCGTTTTACGGGGCCAACCGGCCGGGAGCGGAAGTCTCCCAGGCACTGCGGGACTGGTTCTGGGACCTGAGCATGCAGGTCGGGTTCAAGGGCGCCTACGACTGCGTCAAGGCGTTCTCCGAGACCGACATGACCGAGGACCTGAAGAAGATCGACGTGCCGGTCCTGATCATCCAGGGCGACGACGACCAGATTGTGCCGCTGGACGACTCTGGGCGGCTCTCCGCCCAGATCATCAAGGACGCCACCCTCAAGATCTACCCCGGTGCCCCGCACGGCCTGGCCAACACCGCCAGATACAAGGACAGCCTCAACAACGACCTGCTCGCCTTCCTGGGCGGCTAGTACGGCCATACCGCGGCGCTGCCGGCCAGCGCCGCGGCTGACCGAGCGGAGCATTCATGGCGGAAGCAGTGAACGCCGACCCGCTGCCATGGCAGGTACTGGCGACCACCAGCGCCGCCGTGGCGGCCGCTCTGGCCCGGCCGTCGCCGGCGCGCCGTACGGATCGCCGGCGGTGGCCGCCTCCAGCGGCCTCGCGCTGGCCGCCCTGGTCGCTGGCCTCGGCATATCTCCGGTGCGCACCTCAATCCCGCGGTCACGCCCGGGCTGGCCGCCAGCGGGCGCTTTCCCTGGACTTACGTTTTGGAAGGAGAGTGCGGGCCATGAGCGATAACAGCGATATGGCGCCGAAGATCCTTAATCTGCCGATCGGCCTGGACGCCACCGGGATGCGGAAGGAATTCGACAGCCTGGGCACGGTGGAGGTGCCGGCGGATCGGTACTGGGGGGCGCAGACCCAGCGCAGCCTCCAGCACTTCAACATCGGCAACGACCGGATGCCGAAGGAGGTCTATCACGCCTACGGGTACGTGAAGAAGGCGGCGGCGGTCATCAACACCGGCGCGGGCCGACTCCCCGCCTGGAAGGGCCAGCTCATAAAGCGGGTCTGCGATGAGGTCATCAGCGGAAAGCTCGACTCGGAGTTCCCGCTGTACGTGTACCAGACCGGATCCGGCACCCAGTCGAACATGAACGTCAACGAGGTCATCTCCAACCGGTGCATCCAGTTGGTGGGCGGCACGCTGGGCTCACAGAAGCCCATTCATCCCAACGATCATGTGAACATGGGGCAGTCTTCTAACGACACGTTCCCCACCGCGATGCACATCGCCGCGTACACGATGGCGACGGGCAAGACGATCCCGGCGCTGAAACGGCTGCGGGATGCCATCGACGCCAAGTCCAAGCAGTGGGCAGATGTGGTCAAGATCGGCCGTACCCATCTGGAGGACGCGGTCCCGCTGACCGTCGGCCAGGAATGGTCCGGGTACGCCGGCGCTCTCGATGACGCGATTGCCGAGGTCGAGCACGCCACCGATGGCCTGCTGAAGCTGGCGATGGGCGGTACTGCGGTCGGGACCGGGCTGAACGCCCCGGCAGGCTTTGGTGAGCAGGTCGCGGCGCAGATGGCGGCGATGACCGGCGTGCCGTATGTCACCGCGGCGAACAAGTTCACCGCCCAGGGCACGCTGGACCGGATGGTGCGCGCGCACGCTGGACTGAAGGCCGCCGCGGTGAGCTTGTTCAAGATCGCCAATGACCTGCGCTGGCTCGGGTCGGGTCCGCGGACCGGGCTCGGCGAGGTGATCTTTCCGTCCAACGAGCCAGGATCATCGATCATGCCGGGCAAGGTGAATCCGACTCAGGCCGAGGCCACGCTGATGGTCGCGATCCAGGTCATCGCCTCGGATGTGGCCGTGACGATGGGCGGGAACGAAGGCAACTTCGAGCTTAACGCGTTCCGCCCGATCCTGATCGACAACTACCTGCACTCGGCGCTGATCATGGCCGACATGTGCGATCACTTCCGCGAGTTCATGATCGAGGGCACCAAGCTCAATGAGGCGAGGCTGACCGAGAACATTGAGCGCTCGGTGATGATGGTCACCGCGCTGTCGCCGGTCATCGGCTACGACAAGGCCGCGGCCATCTCCTATTACGCCATCGATCACAACCAGACCCTCAAGCAGGCCGCCCTGGCCAATGGCGTCAGCGAGGACCTGTTCAACCGGGTTGTCGTCCCGATCGCGCTGACCCGCCCCGGCACCGCCGACGTGCAGTCCGGCCCGGGAAAGGGCTGAGATGAAGCCCGCACCCAACGGCCACGAGCACCACCGCACGGAACTGGTCGGCCGGGCCGCCCTCATCGCGTCGGTCGGCGGCCAGCGGGGCTGGGCCGACTGGGCCAACCCCGACCACCGGCTGCGGCGGCTGCTGGCCGAGTTCATCGGCATGTCCGGGCTGACCTTCGTACTGTCCGGCGGCGCGGCCGTCCTGACCCGGTACGGCGGTCAGGGCCTGCAGCCCTGGCAGACCGTGCTGATCCTCTCCCTCGTCTCGGCGCTGTGGCTGGTGGTCGCCATCTACTTCCTGGGGGACATCTCCGCGCACTTCAACCCGGCCACCACCCTGGCGTTCGCGTTGCGGCGAGACATGGGCCCGGTGATGGCCGGGGTCTACTGGGTCGTCCAGTTCGGGGCCGCGGCATGTGGGTCCATGCTGGCCCGGGCGTTCTTCGGCCCGGCCGGGAACCTGGCCGCCACCATGCCCCAGCCCGGCCAGTCCTGGCAGGCCGCCGCGTTCGAGGCGGTCATCACCTTCGGGCTGGTGCTGATGATCCTGAACCTGGCCAACGGACCCAAGCTCAACGGGCCATTCGTGCCGCTCGCCGTCGGCGCCTACATCCTGGCCTGGGGTACCATGGGCGGCCCCTACGACGGCGCCTCGATGAACCCGGCCCGGAGCCTTGGGCCCGACGTGGCCATCGGGAACCTGTCCACCTGGTGGGTCTACCTGATCGGGCCGGTGGTCGGCGCGGTCATCGCGGTCGGCGTCGCGTACGTGCTGCGCGGCCCGGCCAAGGCGCAGGAGGCCGCAGCCTCCGAGGGGATCCCCCTCGGACGCGCCACTTGACGAAAGGAGAAGCGATTGTGGCGAGCCGGTTTTGAGGCCCGCAGGCACAGGCGAGGAATAGCCGCCGGTCTTGCCGGGGCGATTCCCACGTGTCCCGAACTCCCGCCCTTCGCGAGCACAGACACCCCAAATCTGCGCGCCAGCTCACCCAAGAGCACCGCGCCCCAGTCGCCATTCATATCGGATATTTCGCCTGGTTACCGGCGTGCTGGCCGCCCCGGGTTCCCGGGCTTCCGTTGTTCTTTTCGTTACGCCTGGCCGACCTGGGAGGTTCGGCGCCGACAATGCCTGGCGGCTTGGCCTCGCTTGTGCGGTCCTGCCGGACGGCACAAGCGAGGTGGCTGCCGGGGTATTAGGCGGTGGTGCTGTCCATGACGCGGTCGTAGGTGCGCCGTGCCCTGGCGCTGCGGGCGCTGGCGCCGTAGATCAGCAGCATCTGCGGGGAGGCCCAGCCGTTGAGTTCCATCAGGTCGCCCTCGGGCCCGCCGCGGTCGAGCCAGGTGTGGTTAAAATGGTGCCGGAACCGCTGCGGGTGCACCGCCACGCTGGCCTGCGCGCCGCGCCGGGCGATGATCTGGTAGATGCCGCTGGCGGTCAGCGGCCCCCGCCCGCCGGTCCCGAGCCACAGCTGGGGACGCCACGCCTGGGCGTGCCGGGACCGGGCGCGGATGTACCGGTCCAGGCTCAGCGCGGCATCACGGTCCATCTTCACGGTGCGGGGCTTACGGCCTTTGCCGGTGACGCTGATCTCCCGCGCCAGCAGGTCGACATCGCCCGCCCGCGGGTGGCCGGGGCTGTACCGCAGCCCGGTCAGCTCGGCGAGCCGGATGCCGGTCGCCCGGAATACCGCGATGATCGCGGTGTCACGGCGCTGCGCGAACCCGCGCCCCGCGCACGCATTGCCCAGCGCGGTCAGCTCGGCGGCGGTGAACACCGGCACGAGCCTGGCCGGGACCTTCGGCGGGCGCAGCCCGGCCATCGGATCGGGGATCTCATCCTCGGCCGCGAGCCACTTGAAGAACTGCTGCAGGCCCCGGTACTGGTTACTGGCATAGGCGGCGCTGTACCGCGTCAGCAGCCACACCATCCACTGCTGGATGTCGCGGTGATCGACCTGCTCCCACGCAGTCCGGGCGGTGCGCTCGCCCAGCCATGCGCCGGCGAACCAGGCCGCCGCCTCAGTGTAGGTCCGGACCGTCCTGGGCGACTTGCCCTCAGCGGCCAGGAACAAGCCGAACGAGCTGATCTCAGGCCCGAACACCCCGGCATCGAGCTGCCTGGCCTAGCGCGGGCCGAGACACAGTGAAGTCATCTGCTGCCCTTCTCGGAAGACGCACCATCCGCGAACCAGCGTTTCCGCACCACGAGAACCACAACCCGCCAGGCAGGCGTACCTGCTCACTCGCCGCAGCGGAAGCGCCGTTCCCGCCCGCCGCACCAGGCAGGAATGGCTCCGTCGCGAGCACCGCCGCCGACGTGCCCGGCCCCGGCCGCTAGGCGGGCTGGCTCCGTGATCTGCGTATCTTCGCGGCGTCGCAGCATGGCGGCTTATCCCGCCCGGCTCCCTCCGGCGGATCAACGCCGAGCAACCGGTACAGCTCGGCGTAGGCGTCCGGGACCGGGTCCTGATCGTCGTGGCGGCCGACCAGCAGGATCCAGGCCCGGCGCGGTCCCTCGAACGCGACGACCACCTTGACATCATCTCGCGGGTGCTTGACGCACATGCGGTCAACAGGCGTGCGGCCGCTGAGCCGGTAACCCAGCGCCTTGCAGCCCCGGGCCGCGAGGTCATCCAGGAAGTGGCCGAACGCCTTCGCGTGGATGCGGTCCAGCCTGGCGACCTGCTGCTCCGCACGGGGCGTTGCGATGACCTCGGTGGGCACTGGCGGCTGCCTCAGGTGGTGTCCGGGGGGAAGCGGGCGCAGCACGCAGGTATGCGGACAGGTACGGATCGGCTTGAACAGCCATTCTCAAATCACTCTCTTCCTGCTGTTACTGCAGGTCAGAGGGCTGCTCAAGATGCGCAGAAACGGTGGTCAGGGACAGGATCGAACTGTCGACCTTCCGCTTTTCAGACGCTTTTTGCCCGTCGGAGGCTGTCGCTGGACGTCGGCTGGCGGGCCATCTACCTGCACTGATCGTCGCGGGTGTCGGCCTGCATCGTCCAGTGTCTGAGGGCGTTGGCTCCCCGATCCGGCAGGCGGATTGCTCAGCGGAGAGTCAGCGAGTTCCATATTTATAGCCGCGCAGACAGTACCTGCCAGAGGCTCCGCAGGGTTGTCGACGCGCGCCGTTGCCGACTCGCGGGGCCGGTCAACTATCCGCAAACTGAAGAGTATTCTTCAAACTATGGACAGACAGCCGACCCCGGCCCTCCTGCCCATCCTGCGCTCACAACAGCAGGGTGAGATCCTCGCGCTGCTGCTCGGCGATCCAGAGCCGGAGCTCAGCCTGACCGAGATCGCCACCCGGACCGGCGTTCCCCACCCGTCGGTCTACCGCGAGATCCAGCGCGCCGAGCAAGCCGGCCTGGTCACCTCGCGGAAGATCGGCAACACGCGGCTTGTCCGCGCGAATACCGCGAGCCCCTACTACGCCGGGCTCGCCGACGTGCTGACCAGGGCGTTCGGCGTCCCCGCCGTCCTGGCCGAAGTCCTGTGCGACATCAGCGGCATCACCGCGGCCTATATCTACGGATCCTGGGCCGCCCGGCACGACGGGCAGCCCGGCCAGCGGCCGGTAGGAGACATTGACGTGCTGGTCCTCGGCGCCCCGGACCGCGACCAGCTCTACGCCGCCCTCAGCTCCGCTGAGCAGCGCCTGGGACGGCCGGTGCAGGCGACCATCCGCGACTCCGCCTGGCTGGAGTCAGGAACCGGCGCCTTCCACGACACGATCACCAGCCGCCCACTGCTCAGGCTCCTGTTGCCGGATCACTAGCCGAACCGCTCCAGCTGCGACGCTGCGAGCAGTTCTCTCACTCTCGACAGCGCTTCCTTCGCCTTCTCGATAGCCCACGTGGCGTCGGATTCGGTGAGCGGCGCTGCGGAAGGATCGAAATACTGTGCCGAGTGGCGCGCCCGCCGGAGCCGCTCGGACGTCGGCTTCGCGAATGCCGGGATTTCCGTGCGGAACTGAGCCGACACCGCATCCTCCACAGCCATGTGCGAGCCGTCACCCCCCGTGGCGCGCAGGGCCTGCCGGGCCAGGAGCGCTTCCGCAGCCATCCGGTAGCCGTCATAAGCGGCGACATAGGCGCCGTCCACGTCGCCGCCCGCCAGAGCCGCAGTCGCCGTCGTCTCAACCCGCAGCACCGCCCGCGCGGCCAGAGCCTCTGCTAGCGCAGCGAGATCTTCCGCCTCAAAGCTCTCTAGACGGTTCCGGTCGACGAGGAACTGAACAGCCTGTTCCCCTGCCGCCCAGCGCGCCATCCCTCTCCCGGGGTCAGGCGCTAACCGGGCGCT
>JASHTQ010000491.1 GCA_030040475.1 Streptosporangiaceae bacterium | reverse complement strand
CTGACCTTCGACCTGGACCCCGACGGCAACGGTGTCCCGCGCCGGGACCCGGCGGACCTGGTGACCGCGATCCGCCAGGTGGATGCCAGGTACGCGCCGGAGTGCCTGAGCACCTGCGAGATGTGCTTCTTCTGCCGGGACGAGGCCGCGGGCACCACCGCGGCGCTTGGCCGCGAAGCGCGCGAGGAACTCGGCGGTGTCGAGCAGGTCCGGACGGTGCTCCGGCTCGCTCGCGGCACAGACAGGCCGGCCGAGGGAACCGACCTGGCGGAGGCGGCCCGGCTGCTGAGGCAGGCGGCCCGGCTGCGCGCGGACGCCCTCGGCCGGGAACCCCTCCGCCCCGGCTCCCTCGGGGAGGCGGTGTGAGCACGCTAACCTCGCTGGCGAGGGCCATCGCCGTCGACAGCGGCCGGGCCCAGCCCAGCTGCGCCGTCCGCCACGTTCACGTCAGCGACCGTCCGCTGGTCTTCGTCCCGCTCGCGCTGGCCGGCGAGGCGAACGCCCCGCTGGCCGCCATGGTCGGCGACCGGCCCGAGGCGCCCAACCTGCTCGTCGTCCCCGAGCCCCGCGACCGCGACCAGCGCTTCGCCTTCGCCGCCAGCCTGGCCGCCGTCGTTCTTCCCTACCTGACCGGCTACCTGCCGGCCGATCCTGAGGCCCGCTCCGCCGAGGATCCCGCGACCGCCGAGACCCCGGCCGACGCCCCGCAGATCCTGGTGCCCAACCTCGCCGCGGTCGGCTTCGCCCGCCTGCTCGGCCGCTCCACCCGCTTCCGCCGCACCGAGGGCCCGTACGCCGTCCCGCAGTCCGTTCCCGTCCTCGGCCGCTGGCTGACGTTCTTCACCGAACGCGCCGAGCACCCCGCCTCCTCGCTCATGCTGGCCGCGACCGAGGCCCTGGCGATGCACTGGGCCACCGGCCAGAGCCCGGTCGAGGACCGGAACCTCGGCGCGCTGCTCGGCTGGATCGACCCGCCGCCGGGCCTGACCGGCGCCCAGGCCGCCGCGCTGGCAGAGGACCCGGTGCGTTGCCCCCCGGCCGGTCCCGCCACCGACCCCACGTTCGACAACGAGGTCCTCGAGCCCGCGATCCTCGCCGTCCGCACCGCGAGGATCACCGGCGACGGCCGAGCCCGCGAGCGCGCCGAGACGGCGCTCGCCGACGCGCTCGCCACCCAGCTCCGGCCCGCCTGGACCCTCCTGTGGCGAGCCGTCGACCTGCTCCGAAGCCTGCCGCAAGGCGCCCACGTGCAAACCCGCTGGGACACCGACAAGGCCGCCTTCGCCTGGCACGCGGGCTATCTCAGCGACGGCGGCCCGCCGCAGCCGCGCCGCGACGGCGCGGTCGCTGCCGCCCGCCGCCTCGCCAACGCCGAGCGCATCCAGGAGATGGTCGCCGCGCAGCGCGCCTTCGACGACTCGCTGATCATGGCCGAGCACCGGATGGCGGGCGACGCGTTCGCCGGCCAGGTCGTCGCCGCCGAGCCTGACCGCCTCGACGCCACCGGCCGCAGGCGCGTGCTCCGCCCGAGGGTCACCGTCGAAACCGACGACGTGGACTTCGCCGCCCCCGATGGCGAACTCATCTCCCCGGCCCGCCCGTCCCAGCAGGCCCGTGTCGTGGTCATCACCGAAGCCGGCCCGCGGAACCAGATCGTCCTTGAGCTCAAGGGCGGCATGGGCCGCTCGCTCACCCCCGAGCCCGGCTCCGTCCCCGCCGTCGGCGAGCGCATCTGCTACGCCGCGTTCAGTCCCGCCTACCAGCGGCCCCCCGCGTTCCCCGAACCCGAGGAAACCCCGTGGACCCACGGCGGCCCGCCGCCCCCGTACGTCCCGGCCAGCGACGACGCCGCCGAGGACTGGTCATGACGCCTGTCGACCCGGCCGAGCTCGCCGGGCAGGCGACCACCCGCATCCTCGCCGACCTCGGCGGCCCGCACCGCGGCGTCGTGGTCGATTCCCCGCCCGGCGCCGGCAAGTCCACGCTGGTCATCCGCGCGGCCGCCGAGCTAGCCGACGCCGGCGAGCACGTCATGCTCATCGCCCAGACCAACGAGCAGGTCGACGACCTCACCGACCGCCTCGCCGGAGTCCGGCCAGCCCTGGCCATCGGCCGACTCGCCGCCCACGAGTACACCCCGCCGCCGCGCGTGGCTGCCCACGACAACGTCACCGTGTCCACCAGAGCCGACGACCAGGCCGCCTGCCCGGTCGTGCTCGGCACCGCGCACAAGTGGGCCACCGTCCGGGCCGCCCAGGCGTGGCCCTGGGCAATCGTCGACGAGGCCTACCAGATGCGCTCGGACCTGCTGCTGCGGGTGGCGGGCCTGTTCGACCGCGCGCTGTTCGTCGGCGACCCCGGCCAGCTCGACCCGTTCAGCACCGTGGATACCGACCGCTGGACCGGCCTGACCTGGGATCCCATGCAGAGCGCGGTCGCCGTCCTGCTGCGCCACAACCCTGACGTCCCGGTCCACACGCTCCCGGTCTCCTGGCGCCTGCCCGCCTCCGCCGCCCCGGTCGTCGCCGAGGCCTTCTACCCGTTCACCGGCTTCCGCGCCGCCGCCGCACCCGGCCAGCGCCGCCTGGAGTTCAGCACCGCCCCGTTCGGCGACAATGCCTTCGACCGCACCCTCCAGACCGCCGCCGCCACAGGCTGGGCCCTGTACGAGCTGCCCGCCCGGCACACCCTCCGCACCGACACGGACGCCGTCACCGCCTGCGCCGCCGTAGCCGCGCGCGCCCTCCAGCGCGGTCCCGTCTCTTTTTCTTATTCAGAACGAGAGGTGGTGCGCGTCCCGGTCACCGCGACCCGCATCGCGGTCGGCACCGCCCACCGCGACCAGGCCCACGCCATCCGCGCCATCCTGGCCGCCAACAACATCGAGGGCGTCACCGTCGACACCGCCAACCGCCTCCAGGGCCGCGAGTTCGACCTGGTGATAGTCCTGCACCCGCTGTCAGGCCGGAGAGACGCCACGGCGTTTCACCTCGAATCGGGCCGCCTCTGCGTTCTCACAACCAGGCACCGCCACGCCTGCATCGTGGTCGCCCGGGCCGGCATCCCCGAGCTCCTGGACGCCCATCCCTCCACCGACCCCGTCCACCTCAACGTCCCGGTCAAGTTCCCCGACGGCTGGGAGGCCAACCAGTCCCTGATGGCCCACCTCCACCACCACAAGGTCCGCGCCCCATGACGCTCTCACGCGTAAAGCCGACCCGGATCGACGAGTATCACGTCGCCCCGCTCAGCCGCCGCTTCCCGCAGTTCGTCATCGAAGCCGGCGCCGCTGAAGCACGCGAGCTTGGCAGCGCGAGTGTCCAGCCCGCGCTCGTCAAGGAGGTCCCTGGCCCGCGCAAGCCGGGTCAGTTCCCGCATGCCCATGGTCCGGCCCCACTTCACCTCGCCGAGGGACAGCACGCGGCGACGTTCGCCGGGCGCGGTGGCCGCGAGCACGCCGACATCGATCTCGATCTGCGTCCGGTTCGCCGGATCGGTGACCACGCCGGACCCGACATCGGCGGCCGGCTCGTCGAACGCGTCGTCGGCGAGCAGTGCCCAGTCGCGGCAGATCTGCTCGAAGCGGGGGCCGACGACCTGGGAAAGGAAAGCCTGCCGGGCCTGCGGCCACACGCGCCGAGCGTGCCCGAGCTCCAGGACCGCCCAGCGTGGCCGCATGACGGCCTGGTAGAAGGTGATCAGCGGCTCGGCGATCCGGTAGGTCGACCTGCCCTTGCGGAACATGTCCGGATGCCGGCTGACGAGGTGGCTGTCCTCGAGCACGTTAAGCGGGTGCGCGATCTCGGCCGACGTGCGTTCGACGTACGCGGCGATGCTGCCGTTGGTGGCCCGGCCGCTCGCGATGGCGGCAAGGACCGAGTGGTACAGCCCCGGGTCGCGGGCCTCGACCTCTTCGGCAAGGAGGTAACGCGCCTCGCGGAAGAGCGGAACCCGCGGGTCGAGCACCGTCCGGCATACCCAGTCGTCGAAGTCGTCGATACTTGCGGGCGCGTCGTTGCGCACGAACTGCCGCCGGTACGCGGGGGTGCCGCCGACGATGGCGCTCACCAGGATTGCCAGCCGCGGATCGGCGATGTCCCAGAACCGTGCCGCGTCGCGGTATCCGAGCGGGCGGACCACGAGTTCCAGCCCGGCTCTGCCGCGCAGCGGAGCCTGGCCGGCCAGCAGCCGCCCCATAACCGACATCGCCGACCCGCACAGCAGCAATCGAACCGGGCTGACGGACGAGGACCGGCCGGACCATCCTTCGTCGAGGTGCCGCTGCAGCTTGGAAGACAGCGCTGGGTTGGCCCTGATGAGCAGCGGGAACTCGTCGATGATCACAGGAACGGGCCGGTTGGCGGCCAGCGCGAACAAAGCGGCGAGCGCATCGTCCCAGTCCTCCAGCCGCAGGTCCGCCGCAGCCCCGGAGAACTGGCCAATGGCCCGGCCGA
>JASHTQ010000490.1 GCA_030040475.1 Streptosporangiaceae bacterium | reverse complement strand
TCAACCGGTTCCTGTACTGGAACATGAACTACCACGTCGAGCACCACATGTTCCCGATGGTCCCGTACTACCGCCTCCCCGAGCTGCACGAGGAGGTCAAGCTCGACTGCGCGCCCGCCTATCCCTCGATCTGGGCGGCCTACAAGGAGATCATCCCGGCGATCGCGCGCCAGCTCAGGGACCAGGAGTACTACGTGCGCCGCGAACTGCCGCCCGGCGCCCCGCCGTACCGTCAGCCCGCGCCCATCAACGACGGCCGCGCGCTGCCGCTGGCCGTCACGGCCGCTGCCTGACCGCGGCGGACCCGAGCCGATGACCCAGTGGATTGCCGCCTGCCAGGCCGACGACATCGACCCGGAGGACGTCATCCCGTTCGCGCACGACGGCAGGGACTACGCGATCTACCGGTCGGAAACCGACACCTACCACGCCACCGACGGGCACTGCACGCACGAGAAGACCCTGCTGTGCGACGGCCTGGTCATGGGCGCGGTCATCGAGTGCCCGAAGCACAACGGGCGCTTCGACTACACCAGCGGAAAGGCCCTCGGCGCGCCGGTCCTCGAGGACATCCGCACCTACCCGGTCAAGGTCGAAGACGGCACGGTGTTCATCGACATCGGCTGACCGTCGGCGGCTGACCGTCGGCGGCGGTACGGCCTGGGAGCCGCGGGCTACGCGGTCAGGACGGGCTGCGCGGCGGCCTGCTGCGCGACGAGGAAGGCTTCGCGGCGGGGGCGGGTGAGCTGGAAGGTCTCCAGGACGGTGTACTCCGGAGTGCCCGTGGTCTGGGTGGGGGCGTGGTAGTAGGTGACGGTGATCGTCGTGTTGCCGCCGGGCTCGCCCGGGTCGACCTTGAAGTAGGCCACGCCGTACGCGTCGGCGGGGTCGGTCATCGCCGACCAGGCGGCCGGCTCGGTGGCGTCGGGGGCCGGCTTGGCGCCGGTGCGGATCTGGGTGAACGTGGTGACGTTGGCGACCTTGGCCCCGTAGGTGTTGTCGCGCTTGTTGGTGCCGCCGCCGCCGAGGACCATGAACACGGTGCCCTTGGTGGTGTCGAACGGGCTGCTGAGGTCGGTCGGCACCACGTCGGGCGTGAACGTGTTGACCGTCTGCCCCTTGGTCGAGGGCAGGGTCACCGGCCCTGAGGCCTGGGTCACGGTGCCCCCGGCGAACGTCGAGGTGCCGAGGTCAGGCGTGAACCCGCGAACCGGGTAGGAGCGCTCGTAGTCGTGGTCGTGGCCGTTGACGACCAGGTCGACCCCGTACCGGTCGAACAGCGGCAGCCACGCCTTGCGGATTCCGGCGTCGCAGCCGTTGTCGGTGGAGGAGGACAGCGCGCCCTGGTGCATCTGCACCACGATCCAGTCGATGGACGCGCTGGACCTGGCCTGCGCGAGGGTCTCCTCGAGCCAGCGGGTCTGCGCGTTGGGGTGCTGACCGCCCGGCGAGAGCGTTCCGTCGGCATTCGAGCGGAACGTACCGGTGTAGAACTGGTTGTACTGGAAGTCGGTGGCGGAGATCGCGTTGCCCGCAGCGTCCGTGGTGGCGACCCCGCCCACGTTGTACGCGCCCGCGCCCTGGTAGCTCACGTCGTTGGCGTCCAGGGCGATGAACAGCACGGAGCCGACTCCGAACGAGTAGAAGTTGCCCGGATACCGCGTCCCGTTACCGGGAAGCAGGTAGCGGGCGTTGAACGCGGCGTACCCCTGCGGCCCGTTGTCCAGTTCGGCCTCGTGGTTGCCGATGCAGGGCATCCACGGCCGGTTGGCCGCCGAGCGCTGCACGTTGAGCCCGAAGTCCCGCCATACCTCGGGGGCCGTCTGCGCGCCGGCCGCGACGGTGGTGCCGCCAGCGCTCGTGATCGTCTCCTTGTCGGCGTAGGCCAGGTCGCCGTTGAGCAGGTGGAACAGCGGGGCCAGATTCTCCACCTCGCCGACGGCGTTGTACGCGTTCCACTGCGACTCGCTGTAGGTGGCCGAGGCCACGGTCGAGCCGTCCGCCAGCGTGTAGGTCGCCCCCGCGCCTGGCGTGCCGAGATCTCCGTAGCTGGTGAACGCGAACGCGAAGCGTCCCCTGGCCGCGGTGGCGAACTGGCTGGTGAAGGTCACCGCCGGGGTGGCGGCGTCGCGGACCACGTAGGTGTAGCCGGTCGCCGGCGACAGGCCGCGGAGCGGGACGTGGTAGGCGTAGACCGTCTCGCCGCTGAGCCCGTCGGTGTAGGACGACCTGATGGCCGGGAAGGCGACCCGGGAGCCGTCCCGGGCCTGCACCAGTACCTGCGGCGTCACCTGAGGCGACTGGGACAGCCAGGACACGGTCATCTCGCTCGACGGGTCCGCGCCCCAGGTGAGGTGGATCTGCTCGGGCGTGGTCCCCGACTCCTGCGCGGCGGTGCTCGCCGCCGCGGCCGAGTAACCCTCGGGCCAGGCGACCGAAGCCGCGGCGGCGACCCCGACACCGCCCGCGGCCAGGATGAAACTGCGGCGGGTCAGGCCTCGCGGGCCGGCTGTCTGCTCGGGCATGCGCCATACCTTCTGCCCCACAGGTAAACAGTAGGTTTCTCCTATACGTCCAGAAACAAGAGAAGAAGCCAAGAATGCGCGCAGGCAACGGCCTAGACACCGATGACGCGAGGCGGAAGAGTGGACGGCGGACATTTCCGGTATCTGTAGGGCACTTCGCGGCGGATCCGGTATGGAGCCGGCGCGAGCACCCAAAAGGGAGACGGACGCCAATGGCAACCGATCATCACGCCGAGCACGTCGGCAGCCTGCTGCGGCAGCGCTGGCTGCTCGACGCCCGGGCCAGTCACCGGCAGGGCAGGCTGACCGATGCCGAGCTGCGCGCGGTAGAAGACCGGGCCGCAGCGGAGAACATTGCCCTGCAGCGCGAGGCCGGCATCCGGGTATTCACCGACGGCGAGGTCCGCCGGACCAACTGGATGACCGGCATCCTGGAGTCGACCGGCGGGATGAGCCCGGTCCCGTCCTCCGCGGTGAAGTGGCGCCGGGCGGACGGCCAGAGCCCGCCGGTCAGCGAGACGGACTTCGTGATGACGGCGGCGACCGCCACGGTGTACCGCAAGAACCGCCTGACCAACGTCGAGGCCGAATTCATGGCCAGCCAGGTCCCCGGCCAGTTCAAGATCACGATGATGAGCGCGGCGATGGGCGCCATGGTCTGGCGCCCCGACGTCAGCGCCGCCGCCTACCCGTTCCCCGCCGACCTGGTGCGCGACCTCGCCGCGCTGCAGATCGAGGAGATCGGGGACCTGATCGAGCGCGGCACCGGCTGGGTGCAGCTGGACTCGCTGTCCTACAACCAGGTCTTCGACGAGGAGTTCCGGGCGGCGATCGGCAACGCCGCGGTCGACCCGAAGCTCATCCTCGAGGCCTCGGTGGCGACCGACGCGGCGATCGTCCGCGCGGTAAGGGCCAGCCACCCCGACGTCACCATCGGCCTGCACATCTGCCGCGGCAACAACCGCAGCGCCTACATGGCCAGGGGCGGCTACGAGCCCGTTGCCGAGCGCCTGTTCGGCGGGGTGGGGGTGGACAGGTTCCTGCTCGAGTACGACACCGAGCGGGCCGGCGGGTTCGAGCCGCTCCGCTTCATCGGGCCAGGAACGGTGGTGGTGCTCGGGCTCGTCTCCTCCAAGACCCCGGACCTCGAGTCGCAGGACGACCTGCGACGCCGCGTCGACGAGGCGGCCAGGTACGTGCCGCAGGAGAACCTGGCCATCAGCCCGCAGTGCGGGTTTGCCTCCACCTCGGCGGGCAACGTGCTGACCGTGGATGAGGAGAGGCGCAAGCTCGAGCTCGTGGTGGACACGGCGCAGAAGATCTGGGGCTGACGGGCGGTCGCCGCTG
>JASHTQ010000489.1 GCA_030040475.1 Streptosporangiaceae bacterium | reverse complement strand
ATCGCGGCGCGCCGCCCAGCCGACGTAGCACGCCGCCAGCACGGCGCCGACGGCAAGCGGCGCCAGGGTCGGCGCGCTCGTCCAGCCGCTCGCCGCGCCCTGGCTGGCGCCGAACAGCAGGCCGGTCAGGCCGGCCGCGAGCAGGATCAGGCCCGGCAGGTCGAAGCTGGCCCCTGGGCTGCGGCCGGGCGCCAGCGCGGCGGGGACGAACCGGACCACCGCCGCCGCGAGCGCGCCGACGGGGACGTTGACCAGGAAGATGGCGCGCCAGCCGACCGCGGCGATCAGGGCGCCGCCGACCGTCGGGCCGAGCGCGGGGCCGAGGAACAGCATGACGCCTGCCAGCGGGGAGACGGCCCGGGCGCCGCCGCCGGAGCTGGCGCCAGAGCTGGCATCGGAGCTGGCATCGGCCTCGCCGGCGGCGGCCCCGTCCCTGCCCAGGAGCATGCTCATCGCCAGCGGGACGAGGGGCGCCGCGACCAGGCCCTGGATGATCCGGCCGGCGACGAGCACCTGCACTCCGGGCGCGAGGGCGCACAGGGCGGAGGCGGCGGTGAACGCGATGACGCTGAGGCGGTACACCGGCAGCGTGCCGAACCTGCGGGCCAGGTAGGCGGTTCCGGCCAGGCCCGCGCCCAGGGCGAGCAGGTAGCCGCTGACCGTCCACTGCACCGTGGTCAGGCCGGCGTGCAGGTCGCGCGCGATCGGCTCGACCGCGACGTTCACGATGCTCGAGTCGAGCATCGACAGCAGGGGCCCGGCAAGCAGCGCGTACTGGACGAGCGGGCCTGGGCGGGACCGGGCCGCCGGGGTCGCGGTCACGGCGCGGCTAGGTCGGGCCGGGCGGCCAGGTCGGCGAGTTCGGCCAGCCAGTCCAGCTCCTGGCGGTGGCGGCGGATCAGCTCGCGGGTGGTTATGACGCCCCAGTACTCGCCGGTTTCCCCGGCGAGGTCACGCATCGTCTCGAGGTGCGCGAGCTGCTCGCGGACGGCTCGGGTGCGCGAGGCAAGCACCACGGCCCGTTCGGCTGAGGTAAGAAGAGAGAACTGGCCGAGACGGGCCACGAATTCCGCGGGATCAGCCGCCTGATCGGGTGGCAGGTTGGCGAGCATGTCGTGGAGCAGCTCGTGGCCCACGGCGGTGAGGGTGTAGACCAGCCGGGGCGGGCGGCCCGGCTGCGGCTCGGCGGTCTTGGTGACCGCGCCGGCCTCCTCGAAGCGGCGCAGCGCGGGGTACAGCGAGTTGTTGTGCAGCACGAAGCCGGTCGTCTGCTCCACCCGCTTGCGCAGCTCGTAGCCGTGCGCGGGACCCGCCCGCAGGCGCCGCAGTATCAGGATCTCGATGTAGGACATAGTCCAGTGTGACCTATGTCAGACTGGACCTCCAGGGCTCTGTCGGCTGCGGGCGGGGCGCCGTGCGGGCGGTCTCGGGACGGCGCGGTCAGTAGCGGGCGCCGACCACCTGGCTGGCCAGGGGGTCCAGGATGGCCAGCTCGGCCGGGGTGAGGGTGACGTCGAGGGCGGCGATGTTCTGCTCCAGCCACTTGATCCGCTTGGTGCCCGGGATCGGGGCCAGGCTGACGCCGAGGCGGTCCTGCTGGGCGTAGACCCAGGCGAGCGCGACCTGGGCGGGGGCGATTCCCTTGGCGTCGGCGACCTCGCGGACCGCATCCACGATCGCCTGGTTGGACCTCGCGGCCTCGGCGGCGAACCGCGGGTTGCGGGCGCGGAAGTCGTTGGCGCCCAGCGTGGTCAGGTCCACGGTGGCGGTGAGGTAGCCGCGGCCAAGCGGCGAGTAGGGTACGAAGCCGACGCCGAGCTCGCGCATGGCGCCGATCGCTTCGTGCTCCACGTCGCGGGTCCACAGCGAGTACTCGCTCTGCACCGCGGTGATCGGGTGCACCGCGTGCGCGCGGCGCAGCAGGTCCCCGGTCACCTCGGACAGGCCCAGGTAGCGGACCTTGCCCTCGGCGACGAGTTCGGCCATCGCGCCGACCGTCTCCTCGATCTCGGCGGTCTGCGGCGGGCGGTGCAGGTAGTACAGGTCGATCGTGTCGACGCCGAGGCGCAGCAGCGAGGCCTCGCAGGACCGCTTGACGTAGTCGTGCTCGCCGCGGACGACGCGGTGCGCGTCGCCGCCGGTCCTGTCGATGCCGAACTTCGTGGCCAGCTGCACCTCGTCGCGGCGGTGCGCGATCGCGCGGCCGACCAGGACCTCGTTGTGGCCCGCGCCGTAGATGTCCGCGGTGTCGATGAACGTCACGCCCTCGTCCAGGGCGCGGTTGATGGTCGCGACCGACTCGTCCCAGTCGGTCGCGCCGTACCACTCGCTCATCCCCATGCAGCCCAGGCCCTGGGCGGACACGGTGAACTGGCCGAGCTTGACGGTGCGCATGTGTGTTTCCTTATCCGGTTACGGTTGGGTTCTTGACGGCGCTTGCTCGGCGAGGCAGCTCGCGTAGTAGGTGATCTTGGTGTCGAGCAGCTTCAGGCACTCGCGCTGGGCGGCCAGGGTGCGCCGCACCTCCTCGCGGTGCTTCTTGAGCAGCTCGAGGCGTTCGGCCTCGCCCGCGCCCGACCTGACCAGCTCGGCGTACCGCTGCATGTCGCGGATCGGCATCCCGGTGGCGCGCAGCTTGGTCAGCAGCGACAGCCACTCCAGGTCGCCCTCGCCGTACCTGCGGCGCCCGTCGCCGCCGCGCGCCACGGCGTCGAGCAGCCCGATGCGCTCGTACCAGCGCAGCGTGTGCGGCGACAGGCCGCACTTGGCGGCGGCCTCGCCGATGGTCCAGGTCGTCACGTTCTCGAGCCTATGAGTTAGAGCGCGCTCTAACGCAAGTTGGGCTCGGGTCAGCGGGTCGGGGACGGGGATGGGGACAGGGCTGGGGACAGGGGGCCGAAGGTGACGGTGATGTTCTTGAAGCCCAGCGAGGTCAGCATGCCGGTCAGCATGGCCTGGGTGTTCTTCTCGGCCTGGGGCACCAGCGGGCTCTGCCGGGCGGCGGTGGTGATCTTCTGCTGCGCCAGGATGTAGACCTGCTGCTGGCTGTTCGGGTTGCCGGAGAAGAAGTTGCCGATGCGGTTGAACAGGCCCTGCTGTTCCGCGTACACGTAGGACTGGGAGACGTTCAGCACGGCCGGCTCGAGCTGGGCCTTCGGCAGCGTTACGGTGACCGCGGTCCTGGTCGCGTTGACCCGGATCGCCTGGCTCTTGAGCTGGGAGAAGTCGACGAAGGCGATGTCGGTGCCCTGGCCGATGAACAGCGTCTCGCTGCCGGCGAGGAACGAGGGAATGATCCCGTTGCGCTTGGTCAGGTCGACGACGACCTCGAACGAGCCGCTCGCCGCCTCGTAGCGGCTCAGCGCGGTGATCGACTTCAGCAGCACCGGCTGGCTGGTGACCGTGGTGCTGGTCGCGAACGGGTTCCTCAGCTTCGGCAGCAGGTGCACCGCGGACAGGACGACTATCAGGACGGCCGCGGCGGCGATCGCGCCCACCCACCCGGCCAGCGACCCCACTCTCGGCATGCGCGCCATGGCTGTCCTCACGTCATGCGTCGTTACCGAGGGGTTGAACTACCCGGGCGCGCCGAGATAATTCTGGCCGCGCCGCATATTGCGCGGGGCCTGGGAAGACACAGGTTTATGTACCGGTACCTGTTCGGCCGCCGCGAGCCTCGCGGCGGGGGCAGGCGGCGCTGGCCCCGGACTCGGGCGGGCGGCTGCCTGCTGTGGATCCTGCTGCTTATCGTGGTCCTGGTGATTCTGTCCGTGATGTTCGGCGGGTTCCAGAAGGGGACCAAGGCCGCCGCGAGCCCCGGCGGCGTCAGGGTTCAGGCGACGGTCGTCGATCGGGCCGGGCGGGGCTTGCGGTTACAGGCGGGGGTCTACGGGTTCGGATTCCAGCGCGAGGACGGCGAAGACGCATTCGTGGATGCGCCAGAGGGGCTCGCCGCGGGCGGCGCGGTCGAGGGCCTCCAGGCCGAGGGCGTACTCGCGGAGGGCGAGGGAGCGCTTGCGGGCTACGGCGCGCTGGCGCAGGCGGGTCAGGTTGGCGGGCTCGGTGTAGTCGGGGCCGTAGACCAGTCGCAGGTAGTCGCGGCCGCGGACCTTCAGGCCCGGCTGCGGCAGGGGGCTGCGGCGCGGGGCGGAGGGTTCGGGACGGGCGGGCAGGTTGGCGGCGGGCTTGACGACCATGCCCTCTCCCCCGGCGGCGGTGAGGTCCTCCCACCACCGGGTGGCGGCGGCGGTCGAATCGGGGTCGGCGGCGTCGACGGGGATGCGGCGGGTGGTCGCGATCAGGTCGGGACGGGCGGCGGCCAGCCGGTCGGCGAGGGACAGGTGCCACAGGTGGGGGCGGTCGTGGTAGACGGCGCCCTCGGTCGCGAGGAGCTGGAACGGGGCGACGCGGATGCCCGCCAGGGCGTCGACCGGCCAGCAGTAGCGAAGGTAGGCCTGCGTGAACGCGTCGGCGTTCGCGGCGCGGGACTGGGTGCGGGCCAGCAGGGCCGCTAGCTCGGCGCCGGTGTCGGCGCCGGTGTCGGGGCGGGCGGCGGGGCGGGCGGCGGCTTGCTGGAGGGCGGTTAGCGCGGCGGGCAGGGACAGGCTCGCGGCGGCGGCGAGGGCGGCGTACTGGTCGCGGAGGAGGTGGCCGGCCTTGAGGTTCCAGGGCAGGAGTTCGGCGTCCAGCAGGAGCCACTCGGTGCCGAGCTCGTCGAACAGGCCGGCCTGGCCGGCCGCCGCGCGGAGCTGGGCGAGGAGGGCCTCGGCCTGCTCAGCGGGGAAGAAGGGACGCCCGGTGCGGGTCCAGATCGCGCCGGACAGGGCGGGGACGCCGAAGCGGGAGCGGGCGGCCGCGGCGGTGCGGCAGAGCAGCAGGACGGCGCGGGAGCCCATGTGCTTTTCCTCGCACAGGAGCGAGGTCGTGCCGTCGGCGCGGTAGGCGGTGAAGGCCTGGTCGGGGTGCTCGAGCAGGTCATCGCGGGTGGAGGTGGCGACGGGGCTCATGGTGGGAGGGAGGTAAAGGAGCCAGCGGGGGTCCATGGCGAAGCGGCTCATCACCTCCAGGGCGGCGGCCGCGTGGGCGTCGCCGATCCGTATCCGCGGCAGGTAGGCGGTCTCGATCAGGCGCGATCCCGACACGTCGGCGATGTCGAGGACGTCGGGCTCGCGGCGGGCCGGGGCATCGGTTTCCTGCGCAGCAGTGCGGGGCGCGGCGGCGGGGAAGGGTTTCGCCGGGGGATGGTAGATGGCGGCTGCCGGGACGGATACCACGGTTCGTTCGGGATAATTCAAGGCGGTCAGACGGCCACCGAAGACACAGCCGGTATCCAGGCACAGGGTGTTGTTGAGCCACTCGGGTTCGGGCACCGGGGTGTGACCGTACAGGACGACGGCGCGGCCGCGGTACTCCTCGGCCCACGGGTAGCGGACCGGCAGGCCGTACTCGTCGGTCTCCCCCGTCGTCTGCCCGTACAGGCAGAACTCGCGGACCCGGCCGGACGCGCGGCCGTGATAGCGCTCGACCAGCCCGGCGTGGGCGACCACGAGGCGGCCGCCGTCCAGCACGTAGTGGCCGATCAGGCCGTCGATGAAGGTGGCCACCTGGGAGCGGAATTCCTCCGGCTCGCGGGCCAGCTGGTCCATCGACTCGGCCAGGCCGTGGGTGCGCCGCACGTTGCGGCCGCGCAGGGCGCGCAGCAGCTTGGCCTCGTGGTTGCCCTGCACGCACAGCGCGGTGCCGTTCGCGACCATGCCCATCACCAGGCGGAGGACGCCCGGCGTGTCGGGGCCTCTGTCCACCAGGTCGCCGAGGAAGACCGCGCGGCGGTGCTCCGGGTGGCGGGCGCCGGCCGGGCGGCCGGCCGGGTCGCGGTCGATGGCGTAGCCGAGCTTGACAAGCAGCTGCTCGAGTTCAACGCGGCAGCCGTGCACGTCGCCGATGACGTCGAACGGGCCGGCCTCGTGGCGCAGGTCGTTGTACAGCCTGGTGCGGGTGATCTCGGCGGCGGCGACCTCCTCGGGGCTGCGCAGGGTGTGCACGGTGCGGAAGCCCTCGCGGGGCAGGTCCTTAAGGTTGCGGCGGAGCTGGGCGCGCTGGCGGCGGATCACGTGCGGGCCGAAGTCGCGGTCTTCGCGGCTCTTGTTGCGCTCGGCGCACAGCCGCTCAGGCAGGTCCAGGACGATCGCGACGGGGAGCACGTCGTGCTCGCGGGCCAGCGCGACCAGGCGGCGGCGGGCGTCCGGCTGGACGTTCGTCGCGTCGATGACGGTCAGCCGCCCGGCGGTCAGGCGCAGGCCGACGATGTGCTCGAGCAGCTCGAACGCGGCCGGGGTCGCGGACTGGTCGCTCTCGTCGTCGGCGACCAGGCCGCGGCAGAAGTCCGAGGAGATCACCTCGGTGGGCTTGAAGTGCTTCCCGGCGAAAGTGGACTTGCCCGAGCCGGTGATGCCGACGAGCACGACCAGGCTCAGCTCGGGCACGGGGAGGGCGGTCATGGCGCCGTCGCCCGCGTGAAGACGGCCAGCTGGGTGGGCGGGCCGGCGTCGGGGTGCCCGTGGCCGACGGGCAGGAAGCGGACGTCGTAGCGGTAGGTCGTTGCGACGTGTTCGGCCCAGCCCTCGAACTGGGCGCGGGTCCACTCGAAGCGGTGGTCGCCGTGCCGCAGCGCGCCCGGCGGGAGCGTGGCGAAGTGCACGTTGTACTCGGCGTTCGGGGTGCTGACCACGACGGTGGCTGGCGCGGCGAAGCCGAAGACGGCGCGCTCGAGGGCGGGCAGGCGTTCGGCATCGACGTGCTCGATCACCTCCATCAGCACGGCCGCGTCCAGGCCCGTGAGCCGGTCGTCGGTGTAGGTCAGCGAGGACTGGAACAGGCGCAGCCGCTGGTCCTGGTGCTGGTCCTGGTCCTGGTGCTGGTGCTGGTGGCGGTCCAGGGCGCGGGCGGCCAGCTGGAGCGCTCTTGCGCTGACGTCCACCGCGACGATCTGCTCGACGGTCTCGTCTTCGAGCAGGTCCTTGATGAGCGCGCCGGAACCGCAGCCCAGGTCGCCGACCCGGCGCGCGCCCGCCGCCCGCAGCACGCCGAGGATGGCCTCGCGGCGCTGCACCGCGAGCGGCCTGGCGGTCTCGTCGTCGGCTGCCGCGGCGTCGGGGACCGCGTTGTCGAGCTCGGCGGGGTCGGTGTCGTCGGCCTCGGCGAGCCGGGCCAGGGCCGACCTGGTCAGCGCGCGGCGGTGGGCCAGGTACCTGCTGGTAATCAGATCCCTCGCCGGGTGGCGGGCCAGCCAGTCGCCGCCGGCCCGGATCAGCTTGTCCACCTCCTGCGTCGATACCCAGTAGTGCTTGGCGTCGTCGAGGACGGGCAGGAGCACGTACAGGTGGTTCAGCGCGTCCTTGAGGCGGAGCTGGCCGGACAGGCGCAGGTCGACGTAGGGCGAGTCGCCCCACTCGGGCGGGCGGTACGGCTGGCCGTTCGCCTCGACGGTCCAGCCGAGCGGGGTGAAGGCGTCGCGGGCGAGCCGGGCGCCGCCGCGGCAGCGCAGCGCGGGGACCCTGATCTCCAGCGGGATCGGCGCCGCGGCCAGGGCGGGGCGCGCGTCGCAGCGGCCGGTCAGCGCGGTGCGGAAGGCCTCCTTGATCGCCACCGCGAGCATGCTCGAGGCGGCGTAGGGCCGGTCGCTGACGTACTCGGCGAGCTCGCTGGCGATCGCGTTCCCCCGGACCAGGGCCACCGGGTCGACCTCGAGCAGCAGCGCGGCCGTGCACCGCTCCGGGGTCGCCTCCGGGTAGAAGACGTGCGCCTGGCCGGAGGCCAGCGTGAACGACTGCAGGCGGTCGGGGTGCTTGTGCAGCAGGTAGCCCAGGTCGGTTGCGGGCGCGTGGGTGGTGGAGATCGTCAGCAGCACGGTTCGCAGG
>JASHTQ010000051.1 GCA_030040475.1 Streptosporangiaceae bacterium | reverse complement strand
CATCAGGCAGCGGGAGATGCCGCCGGTGCCAGGCCGCCCCTTTGAGCAGAGATCATTCTGCCGTATCGGGCCGGACCAGGCGGGCAAGAGCGAGATTTCTCCGCAATGCCGCCATCTACTCGACGCGAAGTCCCGGTGAACGGAGGATGTGAACTTCGTGTGAACTGCGTCACACCCGCGCGCGACTCGCGGTCCTCTGGCCACGATGCGCCGATTTGTCGGTGCCCGCCCGTAGCATCGGCGCATGTCCGCGTCCACAGCGTGGGATGGGTTGCGGCTCCGGCTGCGGTCGGCGATGCCGCTGTACCCGGTCGCGCCGCCGGCCGGCCAGGCAAGCTGCGTCGTGTGCCGCGGGCCGGTGCGACCCGGGTACGCCCGGTGTTATCAGTGCGGGCTGCACCGGCGCGGTGCCGCCGCGAGCGCCGGCCCCGGTCTGCTCGCCGACGCCGTCGTGCCCATCTGCTACGCGGTGAAGGGAACGGACTACGCGGCCGCGCTGTGGCGCTACAAGTCCTGGGCGGCGCCGAGCGCCGCCGCCCAGGCGGTGCTCGGCGCCCTGCTGCTCGCCTTCCTCAACGATCACGGCGGCTGCGTATGGCGGTGCGCGGGCATGTCATCACCCGACCTGCTCGCCGTGGTGCCGACCGGGACCGGCCGGCCGGGTCCGCACCCGCTGCTCAGGCTGGTTTCGCCGTACCTGCGGCTGCCGCTGATCCCGCTGGCCATCCGCCCCGGCGAGCAGGGCCGCGACCTCCGGGTCGGCCGGTTCGTCGCCGGCCACCCGGCAGCCGGAGCCAGCGTCCTGCTGCTCGACGACAGCTGGGTCTCCGGCGCCAGCGCGCAGTCCGCCGCCGCGTCCCTCAAACTGGCCGGCGCACGCCGCGTTGCCACCGTGCTACTTGGCCGGCACGTCAACCCGGCCGATCCCGGTGCCGGCTCGTTCGCCGCCCGGCTGACCGTCCGGCCCTACGATCCGTCCAGCTGCGCCGTGCATCAGGCATAACTGTCCCGATACCCGCAATGGGTACATCTCGATATCGGGATAAAGGTACACCGAACTGGCCATGAGTAAGTTATTGGCGCGTTTACGTGTGCTAGCGGAAATAGTGCTAGTTTAAGCGCTCGTTTTATTGAATAGGTGGCTGCGCGCACGCGTTTGCTCTACCTTTTTCGGCATGCATGACCAGCAGCTCGTCAACGCCTTGCGAGCGAGATCAGCAGGGGCGCTGGCCGATCTTTTCGACGTTTACGGCGAACGGCTCTTCCGGTATTGCTGGGGCATGCTGAGGAGTCGCGAAATCGCCCAGATGGCGCTCCGCGACACGCTCAGCGTGGCTACCGCGAACATAGCGCGGCTAGCCGACGCCGAATTGCTCGGGCCGTGGCTTTACTCGCTGGCCAGGGCGGAATGCAGGCGCCGCCGTCCGGTGGCGCGGGCCGACGAGCCGCCGGCCAGGCCGAGCCAGGCCGATGCCGAGGCGAGGCTGGTGGCGTGGAACGCGACGCTGAGCCTGGCGCCCGCCGAGCGCGAGGCCCTCGACCTGGCCTGCAGGCACCAGGTCGACCTGAGCCTGGTGCTCGGCCTGCCGCCCGAGGACGTCCGGGCGCTGCTGAGCCGGGCCAGGCAAAGCCTGCAGCAGGCGCTCGGCACCGAGATCCTGATCGCCTCGGGCAGCCACGACTGTCCTGACCGCGCCGGGGTAATGCAGGGCTGGACCGGCACCGTAACGCCCGAGCTGCGGGAACGCGTGCTGCAGCACGCCGCGAGCTGCCCGGTGTGCGGGCCGAACCTGCCCCGCAGCGTCTCCGCGGAACGCGTCTTCGGCCTGCTTCCCGACCCGACGCTGCCGGCCGGAGCGCGGGCCGGGGTGCTCGGCTTCTTCGCCGATCCCAGGCTGTCCGGTTACCGGGAATTCGCCGTGACCAGGGCGCCCGTGCTTGCCGGATCGGGATTCCCCGTGACCGCGGTGACGGCGGCGCGGCAGGCGCCGGCCGCACCGCGCTCGCCGCGTGCCGCGCAGCGGCCCGCCGACGATCAGCGGGTCGGCGCGGTCATGACCGGAGCGTTTCTCCCGGTAGCGGCGGGAATCGCGGTGGCGGCGCTGATGACGACCGCCTTCCTGCTCGGCGGGTCGGACATCAACAGCGCGGGCCGGGGCTCGGCCGTCGTGGCGGCGTCACCGTCGGGGGGCGCGACGCCGCGGCCGCCAGGCGGCGGGCCGGCGGTCAGCGTCCCCATCATCATCAAGACGTCCCCGGCACCCGGCGCGACCGGGAAGCCGGGCGGCTATGCGGGACCCGCGAGGGGCTCGAGGCCGACTCCGGTGTGGTCATCGGCGCCGGCGCCCGCAGGCCCCTCGGGGGCGGGGCCTGCGGGCACCGGCAACCTGACCGTGACGTCGGGGCACCTGGCGCTCGGCGGGGGCAGCATGGGGTCGATCTCGGTGACCGTCCTCGGCGGGCCGGTGGACTGGTCGGCGACCACCACGTCGAAGCAGCTGACGCTGAGCCGCTACCGGGGAACGCTCCGGTCACGGCAGAGCATCACGCTGGTGGTGACGGTGCGCCGGGTCATGGGCACCGGCGGAACCGGAGCCGTGTACATCGATCCGGTCGGGGCCGCGGATCAGGCGATCGGCGTGAGCTGGTCCTCCCGGCCGGCCCACCCGGCTGCTTCCCCCTCCCCGTCCGCGCCGAAGTCCGGATCGCCGTCCGCGTCGCCTTCGGCGACCTCCTCGACGCCGCCGCCCAAGGTCCCGGTGTCCCCGTCCCCGTCCCCGTCCGCATCGCCGTCTCCCGCCAGGGGCACGCTGTCCGCGTCCCCCGCGCCGTCGGTGGCGCCGAACGCGCCCTCGTCGTTCGAAGTGCGGCTGCGGCTCAGCATCTAACCTGGGCGTCCAGCCTGGCGGGCGCCCTAAGCTTGAACGGTGACCGCTGAGCCCGCTTCGCATACCGCGCTGGTCAGGCGCGCCCGCAGGATCGACAGGGAGCTGGCCCTGCTCTATCCCGACGCGCACACCGAGCTGAACTTCCGCACGCCGCTCGAGCTCCTGGTCGCGACCATCCTGTCCGCGCAGACCACGGACAAGCGGGTGAACATGGTCACGCCGATCCTGTTCTCCAGGTACCCGACCGCGGCGGACTACGCGGCGGCCGACCGCGACGAGCTGGAGAAGATCATCCAGTCGACCGGTTTCTACCACGCGAAGACGAACAGCCTCATCGGCCTCGGGCGGGCGCTCTGCGAGCGGTTCGGCGGCGAGGTGCCGCCGCGGCTTCGCGACCTGGTCACGCTGCCTGGCGTCGGCAGGAAGACCGCGAACGTGGTGCTCGGGAACGCCTTCGGCATCCCCGGTATCACCGTCGACACGCACTTCGGGCGGCTGGCCCGCAGGTTCGGCTGGACCACGAGCACGGATCCGGAGAAGGTCGAGGCCGAGGTGGCCGCGCTGATCCCGCGCCGCGACTGGACGGATCTCTCCCAGCGGATGATCTGGCACGGCCGCCGGGTCTGCCACGCCCGCCGCCCCGCCTGCGGCGCCTGCGGGCTGGCCCGGCTGTGCCCGTCCTACGGTGAAGGCCCTACCGATCCGCAGATCGCGGCGAAGCTCGTCAAACCCGGCCCGTTCTCGTGACCCCGGGTGGCGAGCCCGTCCCCGTCTGGTTGCGCGAGCTGGCGCAGGAGGCAGCCCGGATGGAGGTAGACCCGATGGTCCTGCCGCCCGCCAGCGGAGGCAGGCCGTCGGCCGTGCTGGTGCTGTTCGCCCAGGGCGCGGACGGTCCCGACCTGCTCCTGATCCAGCGCAGCGAGGGATTGCGGCTGCACGCGGGCCAGCCTGCCTTTCCCGGCGGCGCGATCGACGCCACGGACTCCGGGCCGGTCGCGGCGGCGCTGCGCGAGGCCGCCGAGGAAGTCGGCCTCGATCCGGGCGGCGTCGACGTGGTGGGGACGCTGCCGGAGCTGTTCATCGCGCGGACCGGGTTCCGTGTCCTCCCCGTGCTGGCGTGGTGGCGGGAGCCCTGCGCGGTGGCCCCCGTCGACCCGCGTGAGGTGGCGGCGGTGGAGCGAGTCGCGGTCGCGGAGCTGGCAGACCCGGCCGCACGGCTGACCGTGCGCGGGCCCGCCGGGCGCCTATCGCCCGCGTTCCGCGTCCGCGGAATGCTGATCTGGGGCTTCACGGCCAGCATCGTCGACCGCCTGCTCGCCGCGGGCGGCTGGGAGCGCCCCTGGGACGCTGCCGTCGTCACCGACCTGTGACCGGCGAGTGCCGGCCGGCTACCGCCGCGGGCGCCCACCGAGTGGGCGGGACCCTATACCGTTGAGGTCGTGCGCGGTGATGTGCTCGACCTCATCTTGATAGTGGTGGTCGCCGCGTTCGCGGTCTCGGGGTACCGGCAGGGCTTCATCGTCGGCGTGCTCAGCTTCTTCGGGTTCGTCGGCGGCGCGGTGCTCGGCGCGGAATTCGGCCCGAGCATCGCCAGGGCGCTGGTCGGCGGTCAGACCCAGCAGGACGTCGTGGCCGTGGTCTTGCTGGTGAGCTTCGCCGTGATCGGGCAGTTCGTTGCCTCCTCGATCGGCGCGGCGATGCGCTCGACGGTGACCTGGCGCTCGGCGACGACGCTCGACTCGATCGGCGGTTCCGCGGTCAGCATCGTCTCGGTGCTGCTGATCGCGTGGGTCGTCGGGTCGGTGCTCAGCCAGTCCCCCTTCCCGGTGGTGGACCAGCAGGTGAACAACTCGCTGGTGCTGCAGACCCTGGACAGGTTCATGCCCTCGCCCGCCAAGACGGCCTTCTCGGACTTCCGCAGGCTGCTGACGAGCAACAGCACCTACGCCGAGGTGTTCAGCGGGATCGGCGAGGAGCGCATCCTGGCCATCCCGGCCCCGGACCCGGCAGTGCTCTACAGCCCGGGATTCCTCGCCGCCCGCAGCCGGGTGGTGAAGGTGCAGGGGATCGCGCCCAGCTGCTCGCGTTCCATCGAGGGCTCCGGATTCGTCATCTCGCCGCAGCACGTCCTCACCAACGCCCACGTGGTGGCCGGGGTGACGCAGAGCCAGACGGTCACCACCACGACGGGCCAGCAGCTCCGGGCCACGGTCGTGTTCTACGACCCGCAGGTGGACGTGGCCGTCCTGTACGTGCCCGGGCTCGACCTGGCGCCGCTGGCGTTCGCGAGCCAGGCCCATCCGGGCGACGACGCGGTGGTCGCCGGGTACCCGCTGGACGCCGCGAGCCTGGTTACCGTGTCGGCGAGGATCGGCGGCGTGCAGACCGCGCAGGGCCCGAACATCTACCAGACGAGCACGGTGACCCGCCAGATCTACGAGATCAGGGCGAATGTCGAATCGGGCAACTCGGGCGGCCCGCTGCTTTCCCCCGACGGCACCGTCGACGGGGTGGTGTTCGCCGCGGCGGTCGGCGTCTCCGACACCGGCTTCGCGCTGACCGCGTCCGAGGTGTCCGCGGACGCCAGGGCCGGCGAGCAGGACACCACGCCCGTCTCGACCCAGGGCTGCGATTAACCAGGGCTGCGATTAACCAGGGC
>JASHTQ010000488.1 GCA_030040475.1 Streptosporangiaceae bacterium | reverse complement strand
CCCGTGACCAGTCCGGCCGCGATCAGAACGGCCGGGACCAGTCCACCCGGGACCAGGGCTCCCGCGACCAAGGCAGCCGTGACCAGGGCGGACGGGACCAGTCCCGCGAGCCCATGGCGGCGCGCGCGCAGGCCGGGGACCAGTTCCGCGACGACGACGGCGAAGGCGGCCGGCGGCGCAGCCGCGACCGGTTCCGCAACAGGAACCGGCGGCGCGACCGGCAGGCGGACCCGGAGCCCGTGATCGCCGAGGACGACGTGCTCATCCCGATCGCCGGCATCCTCGACGTGCTCGAGGTCCAGGGGTACGCCTTCGTCCGCACGACCGGCTACCTGCCGGGCCCGAACGACGTGTATGTGTCCCTGTCCCAGGTGCGCAAGCACGGACTGCGCAAGGGCGATGTCATCGAGGGTGCCGTCAGGCAGCCGCGGGACGGAGAGCGCAGGGAGAAGTTCAACGCCCTGGTCCGGCTGGACAAGGTCAACGGGCTGGACCCCGAGCGCTCCCTGACCAGGCCGGAGTTCTCCAAGCTTGTTCCGCTGTACCCGCAGGAAAGGCTCCGCCTGGAGACCGATCCGGGCATCATGACCACCCGGATCATCGACCTCATCTGCCCCATCGGCAAGGGCCAGCGCGGGCTGATCGTGTCCCCGCCCAAGGCGGGCAAGACGATGATCCTGCAGGCGATCGCGAACGCGATCACCAAGAACAACCCCGAGTGCCACCTCATGGTCGTCCTCGTCGACGAGCGGCCAGAAGAGGTCACCGACATGCAGCGCACCGTGAAGGGCGAGGTCATCCACTCCACGTTCGACCACCCGGCCGACGACCACACCACCGTGGCGGAGCTGGCGATCGAGCGTGCGAAGCGGCTCGTGGAGATGGGCCACGACGTGGTGATCCTGCTGGACAACATCACCAGGCTGGGCCGGGCCTACAACAACTCGGCGCCCGCCAGCGGCCGCATCCTGTCCGGCGGCGTGGACTCCACGGCGCTGTACCCGCCCAAGCGGTTCTTCGGCGCGGCGCGCAACATCGAGCACGGCGGGTCGCTGACGATCCTGGCGGCCGCCCTGATCGAGACCGGCTCGCGGATGGACGAGGTCATCTTCGAGGAGTTCAAGGGCACCGGCAACATGGAGTTGCGGCTGCGCCGTGAGCTCGCGGAGAAGCGCCTGTTCCCCGCGGTCGACGTCGACGCCTCCAGCACCCGCAAGGAGGAGATCCTGCTCTCGCCGGACGAGCTCAAGATCGTCTGGCAGCTGCGCCGCGTCCTGCACGCCCTGGAGCCCCAGCAGGCCCTGGAGCTGCTCATGGAGCAGATGCGCAAGACCAAGAGCAACGCCGAGTTCCTCCTCCAGGTCCAGAAGACCACCCTGGGCTCCTAGCCAGGGAATTCCACCTGGCCGAATCTCGTTCCACGGTCTGACACACTAGAAGCCGCAACCATGCGGTACCGGTTCACGCCAGCAGGCGACCCGGCGACCGCCCGAGGCAGGAGTTGTCCATGAAGCCAGACATCCACCCGAAGTACCAGGCCACGACCGTGACCTGCAGCTGCGGGAACACGTTCACCACCAAGAGCACCGCCCCCGGCGGCTCGATCCACGTCGAGGTCTGCTCGAACTGCCACCCGTTCTACACGGGCAAGCAGAAGATCCTCGACACCGGCGGCCGCGTGGCGCGCTTCGAGAAGCGCTTCGGCAAGACGGCTGCCGGAGGCGGCGGGAAGAAGTAGCCCGGAACCGAAGCAGCCCGGAGCCGCGATGGGCGGTGATCCGCCTGGCGGGACGACCGCACAGCGGCCGAACGCCAGTCGAATCACCGCCACGCCCCCGTGCCACCCCCAGCGTTGACCACCGAACCGGGAGCAAACACCACAGCGCAACGCGCCCCCTCCCGGTGGGTACAACGGAACCGTCGGGGTCGAGCGCCCGTTGACCCACTGGTTCGCGTAAGAGCCCGCAGGTCGGTGACAGCGGATCGACTGACGTTCGGTCGTCTCGGGCTGTGCGGCGGCCGTCCCGTCAGACGAGCCACCCTCCATCGACCGCCCAAAGAAAGCAAACCAAGAAAAGGGTAAACAAACAAGTGTTCGACCGCCTAGCCGACCTAGTCTCCGAGCATGCCGAGCTGGAGCATGCCCTGGCGGATCCGGGCGTGCATGCCGACCAGGACAAGGCGCGGGCGCTGGGCAGAAGGTACGCGGAGCTGACGCCGATCGTCAACGCGTACCGGGACTGGCAGCAGACCCAGCAGGACGAGCAAGCCGCGCGCGAGCTCGCCAGGGAGGACTCCGAGTTCAGCGCCGAGGCCGAGGAGCTCGCGGCACGGCGCGAGGAGCTCGAGGCCCAGCTGAGAAAGCTACTCGTCCCCAAGGACCCGAACGACGGCCGCGACATCATCCTCGAAGTCAAGGCGGGCGAGGGCGGCGAGGAATCCGCCCTGTTCGCCGGCGACCTCCTGCGCATGTACCTCCGCTACGCCGAACGAAGAGGCTGGAAGACCGAGGTCCTGGACTCCACCGGCACCGGCCTTGGCGGGGTAAAGGACGCCACCGTCGCGATCAAGGGCAAGGGCGCCGAGGGCGCCTGGTCACGGCTGAAGTACGAGGGCGGCGTCCACCGGGTCCAGCGCGTCCCGGTGACCGAATCCCAGGGCCGCATCCACACCTCCGCGGCCGGCGTCCTCGTCGTCCCGGAGGCCGAGCCCGTCGAGGTCCACGTCAACGACAACGACCTCAAGGTCGACGTGTTCCGGTCCTCGGGCCCCGGCGGGCAGAGCGTGAACACGACCGACTCGGCCGTCCGGATCACCCACCTGCCGACCGGCATCGTGGTCTCCTGCCAGAACGAGAAGAGCCAGCTGCAGAACAAGGAGCAGGCTCTCAGGGTGCTGCGGGCACGCCTGCTCGCCCAGGCCGAGGCCGACGCGGATGCCAAGGCCAGCGCCGAACGTCGCAGCCAGGTCAGGACCGTCGACAGGTCCGAGCGGGTCCGCACCTATAACTTCCCGGAGAACCGCATCTCCGACCACCGCGTCGGCTACAAGGCCTACAACCTGGACCAGGTCGTCGACGGCGAGCTCGACGGGGTCATCGACGCGCTGGCCGCCGCGGACCTGGCGGCGAAGCTGGAGTCCGCGAGCCATGATGAGCCTGCTGCTTGACGAGGTCGCCCTCGCTACCGCCCGGCTCGCCGACGCCGGCCTGGAGTCCCCGCGCGCCGACGCCGAGCTGATCGCGGCCAGCGTGCACAACGTCAGCCGCAAGGAGCTGCACACGGTCCCGGACCAAGCGTTCGACACGCGCTACTGGGTCGACGTCGCCCGCCGCGCCGCGCACGAGCCGCTGCAGCACATCACCGGCCGCGCCTACTTCCGCTACCTCGAGCTCGACGTCGGCCCCGGCGTGTTCGTCCCGCGCCCGGAGACCGAGGTCATGACCGGCTGGGCGATCGACCGGCTGCGCGAGATGGACGTCGCCCAGCCGACGGTCACCGACCTGGGCACCGGCTCCGGCGCGATCGCGCTGGCGATCGGCCAGGAGGTGCCGAGGGCGCGGGTGCACGCGGTCGAGGCCGACCCGCTCGCCCGGGCCTGGGCCGAACGCAACATAGCCAACTACGTCCACTCCGCCCCCTACACGGCCGGGCGGGTACTGCTCCACGCCGGCGACTTCTGTGACGCGCTGACCGAGCTCGACGGTACGGTTGACGTCGTGATCAGCAACCCCCCGTACATCCCGGTGGGGGCGTCCGTGCCGGTCGAGGTCAGCGAGTACGACCCGCCCGCCGCCCTGTGGAGCGGCGCGGACGGCCTGACCGCCATCCGCGCGGTGCAGCGGACCGCGCGGCGGCTGCTAAGGCCCGGCGGCATCCTCGCGGTCGAGCACGGCGCGCCGCAGGGAGCGGCGGTGTACTGGATCTTCCCGGAGGAATCCGGCTGGCGGGACACCCGTAACCACAAGGACCTGGCCGGAAGGGACCGCTTCGTGACCGCGGTCTGGTCCGGCGAAGCTTAGGAGCAGGCGACCGAGATGAGCACACGTTACGACTGCCGGGACGCGCAATCGCGCGCCGCAGGGATCGACGCGGCCGTCGCCGCGGCGCGGGCCGGCGAGCTGATCGTGCTGCCGACCGACACCGTGTACGGCATCGGCGCGGACGCCTTCATCCCGGCCGCGGTCACGACGATGCTGGCGGCCAAGGGCCGCGGCAGGAACATGCCGCCGCCCGTGCTCGTCGGCACCGCCCGGGCCGCGGCGGCACTGGTCGACGACCTCGGGGCGTTCGGCCAGGACCTGATCGACGAGTTCTGGCCGGGGGCGCTGACGCTGGTCTTCCGCGCCAGCCCGACGCTGATGTGGGACCTCGGCGACACCAAGGGCACCGTCGCCCTGCGGATGCCGCTGCACCCGATCGCGCTCGAGGTGCTGAAGCAGAACGGCCCGATGGCGGTCTCCAGCGCCAACCGGCACGGCCACCCGGCCGCGGTCAACGCCGACGAGGCGCAGGAGCAGCTCGGCGAGGCCGTGTCTGTGTACCTCGACGGCGGCCAGTGCGCCGACAACGTCCCGTCGACCATCCTCGACCTGACCCACACGGTACCCAAGCTGCTGCGCGCCGGGGCGATCTCGGTGGACCGGCTGCGCCACGTGGCGTCGGTGATCGCGGACAACGAGCACTACGCGACCGACGCAACCGCGGACTTCAAGCCGGCCGCCCCGCACCCGATGGAGAACTCGCCGGGCCCGGGCGGCGGCGGCTTGCCCGGCACGTCCGGCGGCGAGCCGCCCGCCTGAGCGTCACCAGTGCCATAAGGTGGCGGGTAATGAAAGTCGATCCGACCCGGGTCTGCTGAGGCGGCATGCGCGATTACGCCCTCGTCCTGCTCGTCTCGGCGGCGGTGACTTACCTGCTGACCCCGCTGGTGCGGCGGGGAGCGGTCGCCACCCACGCGATGCACGCGCCCAGGCCAAGGGACACGCACACCGAGCCGACGCCGCTGCTCGGCGGGCTTGCCATGTACGGCGGCCTGGTGGCCGGGCTGATCCTCGCCAGCCGGCTGACGTTCCTGCAGGATCCCTTCCAGGCCGGGTCGAAGACGGCGGCCGGGCTGCTGCTGGCCGGCGGGCTCGCGGTGATCGTGGGGTTCATCGACGACCGGTGGGGCCTGGGCGCGGTGAGCAAGCTGGCCGCCCAGGTGGCGGCGGCGGGCATCCTGGTCTGGAGCGGGCAGTCGCTGCCCTGGCTGCCGGAGCCGAACGGCGGGGTGTTCTCGCTCGAGCCGGACCTGAGCCTGACGCTGACGATCTTGATCGTCGTGATCACGATCAACGCGATCAACTTCATCGACGGCCTGGACGGCCTGGCGGCCGGCATCGTCGCGGTCGCCGCGGTGTCGTTCCTCATCTACTCCTACACGCTGATCCACACGATCGGGACCAGCTCCCAGTCGCTGCCCGCGGTGTCGTCCGCGCTGCTGGCCGGCATGTGCATCGGGTTCCTGCCGCACAACTTCTACCCGGCCCGGATCTTCATGGGCGACAGCGGCGCGATGCTGCTCGGCCTGCTGCTCGCCTACGGCCCGATCTCGAGCACCGCGTCGCTCGACCCGGGGCTGCTGACCAACTACTCGGCGCACAACACCCTGGACAGGTACCCGACGTTCCTCCCGCTGCTGGTGCCCGCGGCGATCTTCGTCATCCCGTACGCCGACCTGATGTTCGCGGTCATCAGGCGGACCAAGGCCGGCAAGCCGCTGATGACCGCCGACCAGCAGCACCTGCACCACCGCGTGCTCAACATCGGGCACTCCTACCGGCAGAGCGTGCTGATCATGTACCTGTGGGCGGCGCTGTTCTCGGTCACCGTCGTCTCGCTGTCGGTGGTCCGCACCAAGTCCCCCATCCTGGCCGCCGCCACCGTGGTCGCCGTGCTGACCCTGCTGCCCGTCACCATGCCCCGCCTGCGCCCCTGGCGCGCCCGCGGCCGCCGCCGGGCCAAACCGGTCATCGCATCGCCCGCCGCCGGGGCACCCGGCGCGCCGCCAGGAAGGCGCCACCCCCAAGCCAG
>JASHTQ010000487.1 GCA_030040475.1 Streptosporangiaceae bacterium | reverse complement strand
CTTTCCGTGCTGTTCACCTTCGTCTACGCGACCGCGGCGGCGCGGCTGCGGCGGGCGGAGAAGGTGCTGATCCCGCTGCTCGACATCCTGCAGTCGGTGCCCGTGCTCGGCTTCCTCACGGTGACGGTCACCGCGTTCATCAACCTGTTCCCCGGCTCCGAACTCGGCCTGGAATGCGCCTCGATCTTCGCGATCTTTACGTCGATGGCGTGGAACATGACGTTCGCGTTCTACCACTCGCTGATCACCCAGCCGCGCGACCTGGACGAGGCGGCGCGGGTCATGCGGCTGACGAAGTGGGAGCGGTTCTGGAAGCTTGACGTGCCGAGCGGGATGATCCCGCTGGTATGGAACGGGATGATGAGCTTCGGCGGGGCGTGGTTCTTCCTTGCCGCCTCCGAGTCCATCAGCGTGCTCGACCACACCTACGCGCTGCCCGGCATCGGCTCCTACGTGGCCGCGGCGATCAAGCAGGGCAGCCTGAGCAAGGTCGGCATCGCGATCGGCGTCGAGATCGTCATGGTGATCGGGGTCAACGTGGTGTTCTGGCGGCCGATGGTCGCCTGGGCCGAGCGGTTCCGCGCCGAGGACTCCACCGCGGCCGACCGGCCCCGCAGCGTCGTGCTCGACCTGCTGCGCCGTTCCTCGGTGCCCGACCTTGTGAGCCGGCCGTTCCGGCCGGTGGGACGGGCGCTGGACCGGGTGACGCGGCCGTTCGGGCTCGCGGAGCATCCGCTGCAGCGGCCGGCCGGGCGGGTGCGCACCGGGGACATCTTCTTCGCCGGCGTGGTGACCGCGGTGGTGCTGTACGGGGCGGCGAGGGCACTGGACTACGTGCACGTCAACACCGGGCTCGGCGCGTTCGGTCCGGCCTTCGCGGACGGGGCGGCCACGTTCGCCCGGGTGGTGGTGCTGCTGATCGTGTCCAGCGTGATCTGGGTGCCGGTCGGCGTGTGGATCGGGATGAACCCGCGGGTTTCCCGGCTGGCGCAGCCCGTCGTGCAGATCCTGGCCTCGTTCCCGGCGAACTTCCTGTTCCCGTTCGCGGCCGCGTTCTTCATCGCGACCGGGATCAGCCTGAACGTCGGCGGCATCCTGCTGATGGCGCTCGGCGCGCAGTGGTACATCCTGTTCAACGTCATCGCGGGCGCGTCGGCGATCCCGAGCGACCTGCGCGAGGCGATGCAACTGATGGGCGTGCGCGGCTGGCTGCGGTGGCGGGAGTTCATCCTGCCCTGCGTCTTTCCCGCCTACGTCACCGGCGGGATCACCGCGGCGGGCGGCGCGTGGAACGCCTCGATCGTCGCCGAGGTGGTCAACTACGGCAGGCACCACCTGACCGCGACCGGGCTTGGCGCGTACATCGCCCAGGCCGCGACCGTCGGGGACTTCCCGAAGGTGCTGGTCGGGGTGGCGGTGATGAGCGTGTACGTGGTGGGGTTCAACCGGCTGGTCTGGCGGCGGCTGTACCGATTGGCGGAAACGAGGTATGCGCTGTGACGACGGCTCCCGGGCCGGTGATCTTCGAGGCCCGCAACGTGACCAAGATATTCACCTCGCCGGACGGGCGCGCCCTGCCGGTCCTCGACGACATCTCCTTCGCGCTGCACGAGGGCGAGATCGTCGCGCTGCTCGGCAAGTCGGGCTCTGGCAAGTCCACGCTGCTGCGCTGCGTCGCGGGCCTGATCGCCCCGACGACCGGGACCGTGACCTACCGGGGCACGCCGCTGAACGGCGCGAACCCCGGCGTGGCGATGGTGTTCCAGTCGTTCGCGCTGCTGCCGTGGCTCACCGTGCAGCAGAACGTGGAGCTCGCCATGCAGGCACGCGAGGTGCCCGAGCAGACGCGGCACGACAAGGCGCTGCAGGTGATCGACCTGATCGGGCTTGACGGGTTCGAGTCCGCGTACCCCAAGGAGCTGTCCGGCGGGATGCGGCAGCGGGTCGGGTTCGCCCGCGCGCTTGCCGTCGAGCCGGACGCGCTGCTGATGGACGAGCCGTTCTCCGCCCTCGACGTGCTGACCGCGGCGAACCTGAGGGGCGAGCTGACCCGGCTGTGGGAGCAGCAGGGCTTCCCGACCAAGGCGGTCCTGATCGTGACCCACAACATCGAGGAGGCCGTGCAGCTGGCCGACCGCATCCTGGTGCTTTCCGCCAATCCCGGGCGCATCCGGGCCGAGCTGCCGGTCAAGCTGCCGCGGCCGCGGGACCGGCACGACCCGGCGTTCGAGGCGCTCGTGGACACCGTCTACGGCATCTTGACCGGGCGCGAGGACGCCGCGGAGCAGGCCGTTGCGGCCCCTGCCGCCGAGGGGACGGCCGCAGGCCCGGCCGCGACACCTTCCGACATGCCGCTGCCCGAGGTGTCGGCCGGCGGGCTGTCCGGGCTGCTCGAGATCCTGGCCGCGCGCGGCGGCGAGGAGGGCCTGGCCGAGCTGGCCGAGGATCTCAACTTCGAGATCGACGACCTGCTCCCGCTCGTCGACGCGGCCACCATGCTGCGCCTCGCGCGAGTACAAGAGGCGCAGCTGGAGATCACCGACCAGGGCCGCGAGTTCGCCACCAGCGACATCAACGCGAGCAAGGCCCTGTTCGGGCGGCTGATCTCCGAGCGCGCCCCGCTGATCAAGGCGATCATGCGGGCGCTGCGCGCCACCAGCGACGGCACCTTGCGCGAAGGTTTCTTCCTCGACCTGCTGCGCCGCGGGTTCTCCGATGACGATGCCCGCAAGCAGCTCGACATCGCCATCGACTGGGGCCGGTACGGGGAGCTGTTCGAGTACGACGCGGAGAGCGGGCAGCTCGTGCTCGGGTCTGACCCGGCTAAAGTCGGAGTCTGATGACTGTTCCGGTGCGACCGCGGGTGGGGGTGTCGAGCTGCCTGCTCGGCGAGGAAGTGCGGTTCAACGGGGGGCACAAGCGGTTCCGGTTCCTGACCGACCAGCTCGATACGTACGTCGACTGGGTGCGGTACTGCCCGGAGATAGAGATCGGGCTCGGCACGCCGCGGGAGCCGATCCGGCTCACCGCCGACGGACGGCTGGTCAACCGCAGCGAGACGGCGGACCACACGGCCGCGATGGCTTCGTTGCCCGTGCCCGAGGGCCTGGACGGGTACGTGTTCAAGGCCAAGTCGCCGAGCTGCGGGGTGTGGGCTATCCCCCGGTACCGGCCCGACGGCTCGGCCGCGGACCACGCCGGGCGCGGGCTGTACTCCGGCCGGGTGCTGGCGCGGTTCCCGCTGCTTGCCGTCGAGGAGGAGGGACGGCTGAACGACGCCGGGCTGCGGGAGGCGTTCGTCGAGCGGATCTTCGCCGCCGCACGGCTGCGGTCGCTGCTCGACGGGCCGTGGAAACCGCGAGACCTGGTGGCGTTCCACGCCCGGCACAAGCTGCAGCTGCTGGCGCACGATCCGGTGCGGTACCGGGCGGCGGGACGGGTGGTCGCGGCGGCGGGGAACGGCTCGCGGCGCTCGACCGCGGCGGAGAGCGGGTCGCTGGCGTCGGCCGCGGCGGAATGCGGGTCGCTGGCGTCGGCCGCGGCGCAGTACCGGGACCTGTTCCTCGCGGCGCTGGCCAGGCCGGCTACGCGGGGCCGGAACGCCAACACGCTGCAGCACGCCTACAGCCGGATCGGCCGGGTGGTGTCACAGCCGCGGCGCCGCGACCTGGTCGCGCGGATCGACGCATACCGGCGGGGCGAGGCGCCGCTCAGCGTGGCGGTGGCGCTGCTCGCCCACTACGCCGCCGACGGCGACCTGCCCTGGCTGGCGGAGCAGACCTACCTGGAGCCGTTCCCTGCCGCGCTGCGCCCGGGCTAGGGGTACAGGGGCTCGCATTCCTTGATGCCCGGGGCGACGCCGGGCGCTCCATGTGGATGTTCGTGCGGGCCGGCGGGTCCTCGTAGACCAGGAGCCGCGGGCCGACGTGACCGGTGAACCACCGCCCGTTCGGCTAAAATATGTTTTTGAATGTTCAGCTGGGTGCGGCGGGTCGCCTGGGCGGGAGCGGGATGAAGCCGCTGGTGCGGGCGGCGTAGTCGGCGTACCGCGGCCTGGTCGCGGCCATCCGGCGGTCGGTGAGGCGCTGGCCGGTGCCCCGGGTCAGGATGAGCGTCATCAGCAGCGGCGCGACGACGGTGGGCAGCTCGGCCCACGAGCCGAGGGCGATCAGGAACGTGCCCCACCACATGCAGGCGTCGCCGAAGTAGTTGGGGTGGCGGGTGTAGCGCCACAGGCCGCGGTCCATGATCAGGCCGCGGTTGGCGGGGTCGGCCTTGAACCGGGCCAGCTGGGCGTCGCCGACGGACTCGAAGACGAAGCCGGCCAGCCAGACGGCGGCGCCGAGGACGGTGACCGGGCCGGCCGGCGCGCGCTCCAGCATGCCGGCCTGGACCGGGAGGCTGGCCAGCCACAGGATCAGCGCCTGGGGCAGGTAGATTTTGCGCAGGGCGTATAGGTTCTGGTTGCCCTTGGCCCGGGCGAGCAGGTCGCGGTAGCGGGGGTCCTCCGGTTTGCCGTGGTTGCGCCCGGTGACGTGGGCGGCGAGGCGCAGGCCCCATAGGGCGGAGGCGGCCAGCAGGGCGAGGCGGCGGGCGGGCTGGCCGTGGCCTGTCGTCGCCAGCAAGCTGACCAGGGCGGTCAGGGCCAGGGCGATGCCCCACGCGGTGTCGACCACGCTGTGCTTGCCGGTTCTTCGCGCTATGGCGACCGTTATGGCCATCGTGACCAGCAGCGCGGCCGCGGTGGCGAGGAGCGTCGCGGCGAGCGGGCCGGCCTGGATGCCGCTCACGGCGCGGGCCTGACGGCAAGGATCTGGTCGACGCCCATCCGGGCTTCCTCGAAGGCCAGCGCGGCGCCGGTGAGGTAGAGGCGCCAGACGCGGACCTGCTCCGCGGTCAGGATGTTGGTTACGGCGGGCAGGTTCTGCTCGAAGTTGGCCAGCCAGGCGCGGATCGTGCGCGCGTAGTGCTCGCGCATCGCCTCGACGTCGACGACCTCGAATCCGGCGTCCTCGATCAGGCGCACCGTCTCCCCCACCGGTCGCATGTGCATGTCCGGGGCGATGTAGGACTCGATGAACCTCCCGCCGCCCGGGGCGGCGCGGCCGCGGGACATCTGCTGGATGAGCAGGCGGCCGCCCGGGCGCAGCAGGCGGTGCAGCGCCGCGCAGAAGGCCGGGTACCCGGCGGCGCCCACGTGCTCGCCCATCTCGACCGACGCGATCACGTCGTACGGGCCGCCTGCGGTGTCGCGGTAGTCCTGGACGAGGACCTCGGCGCGGCTGGTGAGCCCCAGGCCGGTTAGGCGCTGGCGGACGTAGCCGCCCTGCTCGCCGGACAGCGTCACGGCGGTGACGGCGGCGCGGTGGGCGCCGGCCGCGTGGACGGTCAGGGAGCCCCAGCCGCAGCCCAGGTCGAGGAGGCGGTGACCGTGGCGGAGGTCGAGCTTGCGGGAGATGAGCTCGAGTTTGTTCTGCTGCGCCTCGGCGAGGGTGTCCGCGCCGGTCCAGTGGGCGCAGGAGTAGGCCATGCCGGGGTCCAGGATGAGCCGGTAGAACGCGGCGGGCAGGTCGTAGTGGCCGGCTACCACGACCCGGGCGCGGGCCCGGGTGTGCGGGCGGCCGCGGACCTTCAGCTCGCAGGCCGGCGGGGGCGGGGGACGCCAGGGCGGGGCGAGGACGTTCAGTGCGGCGGCGGCGCGCAGCGCGGCCTTGGCTTTGGGAGCGCTGGCGGCGAGGGTGCGGACGGTCCGGGCGGTCCTTGTGGTCCTTGTGGTCCTTGTGGTCCTTGCGGGGTCGGTGCGGTCGGGTCGGGTGGTGGCGTTCGGGCTGAGTGCCTGCCGGACCAGGCGCAGGGCCTCGGTGAGGTCGCCGTCCAGGTCGAGGTCGCCGCTGACGTAGGCGCGGGCGAGGCCGAGCTCGCCCGGCCGCCACAGGATGCGGCGCAGGGCCTGCGGGGAGCGGACCACCAGGACCGGGCGGTTCGGCGGCCCGGCCTCGCTGCCGTCCCACATGCGCAGGCGGACCGGCAGGTCGATGCCCGCGTGGGCCCTGACCAGGGCCTCGATGGCTCCGGCTTGGCCCTTGGGCGGCGGCGTCATATCCGGGCCAGGGTGAGCTGGGTGACGTCGAGGTAACCGGAGCGGAAGCCGGCCTCCGAGTAACACAGGTAGAAGGTCCACATGCGGTTGAATACCTCGTCGAAGCCGAGGGCGGCGACCTCGGGCGCGCGGGCATGGAAGCGTTCCCGCCAGATCCTGAGCGTCTGCGCGTAGTGCGGGCCGAAGTCCTCGCGGTCGATCACCCAGAGCCGGGTGGAGCCGGCCAGGCTGTTCTGGATCGCGGTGATCGAGGGGAGCTGGCCGCCGGGGAAGATGTACTTGTGGATCCAGGTGTAATTGTGCCTGGTGGCGAGCATCCGGTCGTGCGGCATCGTGATCGCCTGCAGGCCGATGCGGCCACCGGGCGCCAGATGCCGGTCGAGCGCGGCGAAGTAGCCGTCCCAGTAGCGCTCGCCGACCGCTTCGATCATCTCGCAGGAGACGATGGCGTCGAAGGTTCCCTCGATGTCGCGGTAGTCGCGCAGTTGCACGCTCACCTGGCGGTCCAGTCCTTCCTGCGCGACCCGGCTTTCGGCTAGCGCTTGCTGTTCGCGCGAGATCGTGACGCTGACCACGGTGGCGCCGCGTTTTGCGGCCCGCAGCGCCAGCTCGCCCCAGCCGGTGCCGATCTCGAGGAGCCGGCAGCCCGGCCCGACGCCGGCCCGGTCGAGCAGGCGGTCGATCTTGCGCCGCTGGGCGTCGGCCAGCAGGTCCTCGCTGGCCTGCGGCGTGCCTTCCGCGTCCGTGGCGAACAGGGCCGCGGAGTAGGTCATGGTCTGGTCGAGGAAGAGGGCGAACAAGTCGTTGGACAGGTCGTAGTGGTGGCCGATGTTGCGCCGGGCGCCCTCCCGTGTCTGCCGGTCGGCCGGCGGCTGGCGGCGCACGGCCATCGCGCGCATCCGCTGCAGCCGGGGCGGGACGAGGTCGGTGACGTGGCTGGCGAAGACGGTGAGCAGCCCGGTCAGGTCCGTGCAGTCCCAGTCGCCGGCCAGGTACGACTCGCCGAAGCCGATCAGGCCGGAAGCGCCGAGCCGGCGGAAGAACGCCCGGGGGCGGTGCAGGACCATGACGGGTGCTCCCCGTGCTCCGGCGCCGAGCAGGCGGCCGTCGGGGAAGCGCACCATCAGCGGCAGGCGGGCCGCCGCCCTGGTGAACAGGGCGCGGGCCACGGCGGCGCGGGCCGGCGAGCCGGCCGCCACGGCGACGTCGGGCCAGCGCTCGGCGTCGATGCCGCGCGGGGTCGGCTGGGTGCTGATGCCGGTCACTGGACGTCCTCCTGGGGTGGATGAGGCGGCCGTGGGATGACGGGCAGCCCTCGCCGGTAGAGCCGGATTCCCTGCCGGCGGATCAGCGCCGACACGGCCGCGGTGGACCAGGGGTGGCGGGCGGCCGCGGCGAGCAGCGCCCGCGCGGTGGCCGGCCTGCCGGTGCCGTGCACGCTGGCCACGAACGAGTGCCCGTCCGGGCGGGAGAGGGTGACGCTCAGCGCCAGGCGCGAGGTCTGGGCGGGCGGCGGCTGCTCGCCCGGCGGTTTCGGCTCCGGGAGGCTCATCCGGTAGCTGCCGTCGACGGGGTAGAACGGCGAGACGTAGAACTGTTTCGGCACCTGGGCGCGGCCGTGTTCGTCGGTGTGCAGCAGGTAGGCGTGGCGTTGCCGGTAGGTGTTGTGCACCTCGGCCACCACGCAGGCGAGCGTGCCGTCCGGGCGGTGGCACCAGTAGACGGTCAGCGGGTTGAACACGTAGCCGAGGACCCGCGCGTGCGCGAGCATCATCACCGTGCCGCCGTCCAGATTGACGCCGC
>JASHTQ010000050.1 GCA_030040475.1 Streptosporangiaceae bacterium | reverse complement strand
TCACGATCGCGGCGTTGCTGAGGATCTCGGAGCCGGTCCACAGGCGTCCGATGTTCGTGAGCAGGCGAACAGTCACCGGCAGGCCCCCCGGGGACCGGTGATCGCACGCGCCATAAGCGTCACCTGCTATGAGTTGTCCGCGCCGGACCCCCGTCGTGGACAGACGAACTCGCCTTGCGACCCTGTCTGACGTCGGTACCTAGCGGGGGTGGCAACCAACATATCGACCCAGATACGTTATTGCACCGCTACCGAGACAGACAAGCCTTTCGGCGAAATGCGGACTCTATCACCTCGCGAGAGCCCGGCGCGGGCGGTTACGGCACTGGGGCGGCAGCCGCGGCGGCGCCGGCCGCGGTGGCCGCCGCAGCCTGCGTGGCCTGCGTGTCCTGTGCGGCCGTCAGCTGGGCGGCCAGGTCGGCCGGGACCCGCGCCTCGAGCAGCGTGCCCTCGGCGGCGTGCTCGGCGTGCAGCACCTCGCCCTCGGCGTGCGCCCGCGCGACGAGATCGCCGCGGCCGTACGGGACGACCACCCGGACCTGCTCGCCGAGCCTGGGCAGGGCGGCCTCGATCGCGTCGGCCAGCGCCGGCAGGCCGGCGCCCGTCTTCGCGGAGACCGACAGGCTGCCCGGCTCGCGGGCCCGCACGCCCTGCAGCACGACGGGATCGGCCTCGTCGATCTTGTTCACCACGACAAGCTCGGGCACCTGGTCCGCGCCGATCTCGGCGAGCACGGCGCGGACGGCGGCGATCTGCGCCAGCGGCTCGGAGTCCGACCCGTCGACCACGTGCACGATCAGGTCCGCCTGCGCCGCCTCCTCAAGCGTGGACCGGAACGCCTCGACGAGCTGGTGCGGCAGGTGCCTGACGAACCCCACCGTGTCGGTCAGCGTGTAGTTGCGCCCGGACGGCGTCAGCGCGCGGCGGACGGTGGGGTCGAGCGTGGCGAACAGCGCGTCCTCGACCAGGACCCCGGCACCGGTGAGCGCGTTGAGCAGGCTGGACTTGCCCGCGTTGGTGTAGCCGGCGATCACCACCGAGGGCACGTCGTGCCGCTTGCGCCGGCCGCGCTGCACCTCCCGGCCGGTCGACATCGCCGCGATGTCCCGCTTCAGCCTGGCGATGCGGGTCCGCAGCCTGCGCCGGTCGGTCTCCAGCTTGGTCTCGCCCGGGCCGCGGGTGCCGATCCCGCCGCCGCCCGCCACCCGGCCGCCGGCCTGCCTGGACAGCGACTCGCCCCAGCCGCGGAGCCTGGGCAGCATGTACTGCAGCTGGGCCAGCTCCACCTGCGCCTTGCCCTCCCGGCTGCGCGCGTGCTGGGCGAAGATGTCCAGGATGAGCGCGGTCCGGTCGACGACCTTGACCTTGACCAGGCTCTCCAGCCGCCGCAGCTGGCTGGGGGTGAGCTCGCCGTCGCAGATGACGGTGTCGGCCCCGGCCGCGGCCACGATGCCGGCCAGCTCGTTCGCCTTGCCCGAGCCCACGTAGGTGGCCGCGTCGACCCTGCCGCGGCGCTGGATGAGGCCGTCGAGCACCTCGGATCCCGCCGTCTCGGCCAGCCGGCTCAGCTCGCGCAGCGAGTTCTCCGCGGTGGCCAGGCTGCCCTCGGCCCAGACCCCGATCAGCACCACGCGTTCCAGCCGCAGCGCGCGGTACTCGACCTCGCTGATGTCCTGAAGCTCGGTGGACAGCCCGGCGACCCGCCGCAGCGCGTGCCGGTCCTCGAGGTCCAGCGCCCCCGGGTCTACGTCTGCCGCGAGGTCCGGCAATCCTGGCTGCTCACTAAAGACCGTGCTCATTGTCCTCCGACGTCGGTTCCTCGCTCGTCCCCCGATGGTGCCATGCGCCGAGCGAGATTGCATTGTGTTTAACACCCGGGCCGCGCCATATGTGCCCGGCCGCGCCAGGTTCCGCCGTATCTTGCTTATTCCGAACGATCAGTGGTGCCCCGGCCGGTCAACCTTTCACCGGCCCGGGGTGTATTAGGAACATGGCGAACACCGAAGCGCCCGCGCCGAGTTCCGCGCGCGTCGAGGACCTGTTCCGCGCCAGGTACCTGGAGATGGTCCGGCTGGCGGGGCTGCTCGGCGCCGACGACCCCGAGGACATCGCGCAGGAGGCGTTCGCCCGGCTGATGAACAGGGACCTGCGGCTGGACGATCCGCAGGCCCTGCTCGGCTACCTGCGGGCGATCGTCTGCAACCTGACCAGGAACCGGCACCGGCACCTGCGCGTGGTGCGGCTGCGCACGCCCGCCGCCGTCGACGAGGGGTCCAGCGAGCAGGCCGCGATCTCCCGCGAGGATCACCGCGAGGTCGTCGCCGCCCTCGCGGACCTGCCGGTCAGGCGCCGGGAGGCGATCGTCCTGCGGTACTGGCTCGACCTGCCCGAACGTGAGATCGCCGCCGCGATGGGCGTCTCGCAGGGAACCGTCAAATCGCACGTCAGCCGCGGGCTTGCCGCGCTCGCCCGCGCCCTCGGATCCCTGCACGCGCTGGAGGACGGGTCATGAACACGGTTGAGGACCGGGTGCGGGAGGCGCTGCGGACGCGGGCGGAGGACTTCACCGCGTCCCCGGACGCCTGGCCGCGAATCCGGGCCCGGAGCAGCGCGGGCGCGGCCGGGAGGCGGCGGCGGGGCATCCCGCGCAGGACCTGGCCGGCCAGGTTCATGGTCCCGGCCGCCGCGGCGGCCGCGATGGTCGCGGTCGCGGTGGCGGCGGTGGCGGTGAGCGATGCCGTCGGCCGGCCCGGCACCGTCCGGCTGGCGCCTCCGGCGCCGGCTAGCGCCTCGGCTCCGGCTGGGCACGCCGCGTCGGCGACCCCGCCCTATTCGGCCAGCGGACCCGCCGAACAACTGCTGCTGATGGACCCGCCGGTCAGCGCGGTGATCGGGCTGAAGGTCCGGCCGATCACGGCCGGGCAGGCCGACCGGGTGGAGAGCTACTTCTGGATCGGCGACGTCAGCCCCCGGTACTGGACCGATCAGATCGCCCAGGGGCCGCAGCTCTGCACCGACACGGTGAACGCCACGAACGGGCAGTCGCAGGGGTTCTGCTCGCCGCTGCCGAAACCGAGCGCGGCGCACCCCGCCGTCGCCACGGGCGGCGGAGGCGCGGGCAGCGGTCACCCGATAATCCACGGAGCCGCCGTGCAGCGGGTGACGTCGGTGACCGCGGTGCTGCCTGATGGCCGCAGCTTCCCCGGCACGGTCGCGACCGGGCGCGGTTTTTCCGTGAAGGTATGGACGGTGGGGTACCCGAAGGTTAACGGGGTCCGCCTGGTGTTCCGTGACGCATCGGGAGCCGAGGTGGCGAGCCTGGGCACGGCCGCGTCGCTCGGGCCGCTGCCGGTCGGTCAGCCCGGCAGCGGCGGCCTGCCGGTATTCCGGTATCCAGGAGTCCAGGGAAACCCGGCCGGGACGATGAAGGCGTACCTCATCGACGGACGGGTCGCGTTCTGGTCCCTGGTGACCGGCGGGAACATCTCGCCGGTGCCCGCGGTCGGCGGGCCGGCCGTCGACGGGCTGATCCTGCCGTTCGACTACTCGCGTCAGGGCGGAAACTTCTACCCGCGGCTGGTTGAGGGGTTCGGCTACGCCGACGCGGACGTTGCATCGGTGACGCTCCACCTGCCCGGCGGCGAACTGGTCGGGACGCCGACGTTCGCTGCCTGGCCGGGCAGCGGGCTGCGGTTCTGGGCCGCCAGCCTGCCGACCAAGATCCAGTATGGCGGCCAGACGATCAAGGTGACGGCCTACGACGCCGCCGGTCATGCCATCGGGCAGTACACCCTCGGTTTGGTCGGTGTCGGCTGATCGGCTGTGCCGCGGGCGGGCTGGGCCCGGCGGGCTTGGATCAGGGGGCTAGGCGGGATAGCGAGGGGGGCAGGTCGCCGTCGTAGACGACGGTGAGGCGGTGGGTGGCGCGGGTGATGGCGACGTAGAGGTCGTGACCGCCGGCCGGGGACTGGGTCAGGATCCCGGCCGGGTCCACCAGCACCACCCGGTCGAACTCCAGGCCCTTGGCCTGGCCGACGGTCAGCAGCGCGACCGGGGAATCCAGCACCTCGGCCCGGTCGCCGGGCACCGCCGCCGGGAGCGCCCGGGCCAGCTCCGCCATCCGCGCGGCCGGCGCGATCACCGCGAGCCTGCCCTCCTCCCCCATCTCGGCCAGGTCGGCGGCCACCACGGAGGCCACC